>CAIOLV010000055.1 GCA_903859225.1 uncultured bacterium | reverse complement strand
AGCGGCCGTTGCGACGGTTGCCGAAGGCGTCGTCGCACTCGATGCCTGGGCACTACTCTGCATCACGCCAATCTGCCCGCGCATCATCATCGTCCCGCCGCTCGACATCGCTTGAGGCACGACGCCGGCAGCTTGGACCGAAGCGGCGTCCAGATGTCCCATCAGGCCAGGGAAGGCGTTCGTCAAGATCTCGCCCTGCTTCATGGTAAGAGTCTCTTTCAGCGTATTGACGGCTGCAGACACGTGCTCCTGGAGCGCTGCACGCGCCGCCTTCATCTCGGCGTTGAACGTGGCCAGTCGAGCGTCCAGTTCCTCGGCCGTCCCATTGAACGCGATCATCTGTTGTTCGAACGCGGCTCGCTTCTGATCGAGGACATCGCGCTGCGCCAGAAGCTCACTGATCGTCGTCCGCAGGGTCTCCATCTGCGCACGAGAGAGCTCGAGCCGGTTGACGAGAACGACAAGGGGCAGATTCCCGCCCGCTCGATCGTTCGCCGTCTGCGAACTCGCCTGCAGCACTTGAGTGCTTGCAGGGATGGCGGCCAGTGCGCCAAGCACGGCCAGAACGAGTACTACCCTCAACGCTTTGCCTTTCATTGCAGATCCCTCCACGAGTCTCCCATGATCGCCAAGAAGGTAGCCGGCTCCTGTGAACGGGTCCCCACGCACCCATGTCAGGATTGTGAAGACCGAGCCGTAGGCAGGTCGCGACCACAGAGTGGTCGTCGCCGCGTGCGCTATCATGAGAGATCCTGACGGCGGAGGTGACCGTGAAAGGTTGGCATCGCATCATGTTGTCGATCGCGTTCCTCGCGACGTTCTCAGGGCATGCCGTCGGCGGGGTTTCCGTTCTCTGCACGACGACGATCGTCGGGGATGTCGTGCGCCGCATCGCGGGCGATGACGCTTCGGTGGATGTCCTCCTGCCGATCGGCGCCGATCCCCACGCCTTCCAGGCGTCGCCGCAGGACGCGATTGCCGTCGGGGCCGCCGACATCGTCTTCCTGAACGGCGGAGGGCTCGAAGCCTCCCTCCTGCCTCTTCTCCAAGGGACTCGCGGCCGAGTGGTCGACCTCTCCGCCGGCCTCGCGTTGCGCCAGCATGGCGCTCTGGGCGGCGGTGCGGACCCTCACGTGTGGTTCGACCCGCTGTTCGTCGTCGAGTGGACGCGCGTCATCGCGAAGACGCTTGGCGAACTGGACCCCGACCACTCCCTCCTCTTCGACGACCGCGCCGCGGACGTCACGGCCGAACTCTACGCCCTCGATTCTTGGATTCTCGATCGCGTGTCGTCCATTCCTCCGGCGGCGAGACGTCTCGTCTCTGACCACGAGGCGTTCGGCTACTTCGCCGATCGGTACGGTTTCGAGGAGATCGGCACGGTGATCCCCGGGTACAGTACGCTCTCTGAACCGTCGGCCCGCGAGCTCGCGGCGCTCGAGGATGCGATCCGTGCTGCCGGCGCGCCCTGCATCTTCGTTGGGACGACGATCCCCGCAGCGCTCGCCGAGCAGGTTGCGGCCGACACGGGAACCCGCATCGTCTTTCTCTACACGGAGTCGCTGACCGAAGCGGACGGCCCGGCCGCGACGTACTTCGATCTCATGCAATTCGACGTCGACGAGATCGTCGCAGGGCTCACGGGGTCGCCATGACGAGACGAACAGCAGGGGCCAACGACGTGCGACGTGCGCGCAGAAGGTCTCAGGTCGTCATCCACGATACCGGCGCTCCCGCGATTTCCGCGCGCGACCTCTCGGCCGCGTACGGCGGCCGCGTCGTCCTGCGCGACGTGTCGTTCGATCTCGCGACCGGCGCGCACCTCGCTGTGGTGGGACCGAACGGCGCCGGCAAGAGCACTCTGCTCAAGGTGGTAGCCGGTCTCACGCCGTCAGCCGGCGGGAGCGTCCGCGTCCACGGCCACGCTCCAAGAGCCCACTTGTGCGTTGCCTACGTCTCGCAGCGCAGCGATGTCGACTGGCGCTTCCCAGTGACCGTCAGCGACGTCGTCAGAATGGGTCGCACCGGACGGCTGGGCCCGCTCCGCAGAATCGGCCAGCATGATCGCCAGCTCGCAAGGGAGGCCATCGAGCGAGTCGGGTTGGAAGGCCTGTCCGATCGCCAGATCGGAGAGCTTTCGGGAGGCGAACAGCAACGAATGTTCATCGCTCGTGCCATCGCGCAGGAGGCCGAGGTCGTGCTCCTCGATGAGCCGCTCGCCGGACTCGATGTTCCGGCGGAGGCGGACGTCCTCGGACTCCTCGATCGCCTCGACCGAGCGACGCTGCTGGTTGCGCTCCACGATCTCGGCGTCGCCGCGGCGCGCTTCGAACGCGTGCTGTTGCTCAAAGAACGGATGATCGGCTTCGGCACGCCCGACGAGGTCTTTCGTCCCGATCTTCTCGAGGCGGCTTATGGCGGCTGCGTGCGGATGGTTCGAACCTCCGAAGGCACTCTGGTAGTCCACGACGACGCCTGTACGAGGGAGGTCAGGTGACCGCGCTCGAATGGCTGGCCGCTCCGCTCCGGTATCCGTTCATGGTCCGCGCCTTGATCGCGTCCGTCTTGGTCGGCGGACTGTGCTCGGTCGTCGGAACGTTCGTCGTCCTGCGGTCGATGGCTTTTCTTGGGGACGCCATCGCACACTCCGTGCTGCCCGGCATCGCGACCGGAATTCTTGCGGCCGGGCGCGGAGACCGCCGGAGCCTCTTCTGGTGGGCCTTCGGCACGTCGATCCTCGTCGCGCTCGGAATCGGTTGGATCAGTGAGCAGGGGCGTCTCAAAGAAGAAACGGCGATCGGCATCGTGTTCGCCGGCATGTTCGCCCTGGGAATCGCCCTACTCTCGACGGTGAGGGGATTTGCAGTGGACCTCGTCCACGTCCTGTT
>CAIOLV010000054.1 GCA_903859225.1 uncultured bacterium | reverse complement strand
TGAAGATCCCTACGGGAACTTGGGTCGCCTCCAGTTCGAGCTGATGCGGGCCGCTCGGCTCGTCGTCGATACCGGCATCCATGCCATGGGCTGGGGGTACAGCGAGGCACTGACCTACTATGAGGAAGCCACAGGCCGATCGCCCCAACTCGCGCAGTCGGACGTGTATCGATACGCCGTGTGGCCCGGTCAGGCCGTCTCGTACACGGTTGGCTATCTCAAGCTGTTGGATCTCCGAGAAGCCGTGCGAGCGGCGCTCGGCGACGCGTTCGATCTCGTGTCGTTCCATCGTGCGCTCCTTGGACGGGGAAACCTCCCTCTGGGGGTGGCAGTGAAGTGGGTGGAAGATACGATGACGCAGGAAGCGGCCGCACCGTAGGCGCGGCCGGCATCACGGTCGGCGAGGCGGCGCAGAGGGCGGCGCGTTGAACCGACCGGCACGATGCGAGTACCCACCTTCGATGAGTCTTGCCCGTGCTGCGGGGGGCGGCGAGCGAGTCATCGATGGTTCGCGGCGGGGTGCGAGACGGCTAACGTGAAAGGGGAGGACAAGATGCGATGTTTCCGTCGACTTGGCCGTTTGGCTCTCATTCTCGCCGTCTCGGGGCTTGCGCTCGGCGTCGCGTCGTGCTCGCGGCATCCGGAGCCGACATGGTCGCCGCCCAGCCTGAGCGAGGTGCGAAAGGCGCTCACCAGCCTTCCGTTCGGCGAGTTCGTCAACGCCTCCGCCAGACTGCATCTCCTGAGGTTCCCGCAGACCGTGACGGAGTCTGGACTGGCGGAGAGTCTCGGCGTCCGCAACGACCGCCTCGACGACTACTCTGCTTCCTACCTGCGCGAGACCGCGGCGATCGAGCGTGAGATCCTGAGCAGGCTGCGTTTGTACTCGCGCAGCGCGCTGGCGGCAGAGGACCAAGCGACGTACGACGCTTGGGAGAAGACATGGGCGGACCTTGTGGCGCGGCATGACGTGTCTCCAGCGTTGCAGATCTTCAGCGCGGGAGACGATTCCGCCAACGCGAGACTCATGCGCCGATTTGCGGCCGTCGACCGGATCGTTTCCGAGAATGATGTTGTGGACTACATTGCCTGCCTATATCAGGCCGGGCGCCAGGTTGATCAGATGCGAAGCTGGCTCGAGCAGGCGGCACGGCTCGGCACCCTGCCGGAGCGGGTCGACCTTCGTACGGCTCTTGGAGCCATGGCGCGGCTCAGGATCACGGAGACCTATTCGACGTCTGAATACCTGCCGGATCGCATCATATCGGCCCACCACCCGTTCTTCGCCCCATTGCGCGATCGCCTCGTCGAGGGGGGATTCCTCGATGCGGCGACGCGCACGGCGTATCTGGTGGACGCAAACCGCGTCGTCGAGCGCCAGGTTATCCCAGCCTACGAACGGCTCGCCCGTCTCCTAGCTCGTCTACTGAACCAAATGGACACGGCGTCCTAACGGGCTACCGCTGAGAGTCGACGTGTTTTCGCCACAGGGCGAGCGCGTGCTCGCGCGGATCGACGACATCGATCCCCTTGTCGGCGAAGAAGGCGTTCGTGTTGGCGAGATCGCGCACGAGGAGTTCGAGTGCATCGTCGTTGTAGCGCGGATCCACGGCCTGCGGGAAGTCGATGATCGTCACGGCGCCGTTCCAGAAGAGCATGTTGTACGGCGACAGGTCCGCGTGGACGCGGTGATGCGTGAGGAAGAGATCCACGTTCCACAGGATGCGCGCGTAGATGCGCTTCGCATCCTCAGGCGTCAGTTCGACGCCGACCAAGACCGGCGCCGGGTTCTCGATGTCCCCGAGGTACTCCATCAGGATGACGGGTCCCACGCGCTCGATGGGATCCGGGACATCGGCGCCAGCCGCGTGGAGCGTCTGGAGGGTGCTCAGCTCGTGGCTGATCCAGGCGCTGAATTTGTGGGTCCTGCCGTGCTGCGTCTTGTTGCCGAGGGCGCGAAGGATTCGAGCGTCTGGACGAGCGCCGCGCGATCGACCCTGCTGGTAGACGCCATCGCGCTTGAAGCTCCTCGTCTCGAGCGGGCGATAGACCTTCGCCGCGACGAGGTCCCGGTCGAGCGAAGGGTGCGCGCGGCAGCAGAAGACGACCGCTTCCTTGCCGCTCTTGATCGGTCGGACAACTTCGAGGATCAGGTGCTCTTCGATCAGTGGAGTGAGGTGTTGGAGCAGCTCCTCTTCGACCGTCTTCTCTTCCGGCTGAGCGGGCTTGGGCGGCGCGTTCTTGCGCGGCGGTCGACGCTCGACCTCAGTGTCGTCGAAGTAGCGGATGACGCCTCCCCTCGCCGCCTCGCCGCCCTGCAGGCGGCGCCGCGGCCCCGGCCGCACGACGGTGATGCTTGGAGTATACCCGGCCCGCCGCTCGGGCTCGCGGGAACCTTCGCCGTGCTGCGCGGTAGAATACGTCAAGAGCTGTGTGAAAAGGAGAACCATGACAAGGACGCTCGCTCTTCTCGTGCTATTGGTTTCCGCGGTCGCCGTCGGAGCCACCGCTGCCCCGCGGATCGCCGTCGATCTCGCGACGTACAACTACCCCGACACGGTGGAAGGGATCGCGGTCGTGCATACGTTCGTCCTATCGAACGTCGGCGATCAGGAACTGGTGATCGAGAGCGCGATCCCCGGCTGCCACTGCACGACGGCCGAACTCGCGAAGAACCGCCTCCAGCCGGGAGAGAGCGTCGGGCTCTACGCAATCCTCGACACGGAAGGCTTCTCCAGTCACGTCGTGCGGACGATCACGATCACGTCGAATGATCCGATCCAGCCGCAGCACCAACTGATCGTCTCGTTCGTCGGCAACGTCGTCGGCCGGCAGCCGTACCAGAAGTCGGTGAGCGATCTCTACTACGATTCCTACGTTCTCCTCGACGTCCGCGACGCGGCAGCCTACGCCGCCGGCCATCTCGCGGGAGCGATGAACCTTCCGATGAGCCAAGTGGCGTCGGTCGCCGCGGCGCTTCCGCCGGGCGCGCTGACGATCGTCTACGACCAGAACGGCTCGACCTCCTCCGCGGCGGGGCAGGCGCTGCACGTGGGAGGGCTCGCCGCGGTCTACGCTCTGCGAGGCGGACTCGATCTGTGGCAGAAGAGCTACGGCTCAGCGCGCGTCGTGGCAGGAGCGGGTGCGTCGTGGAGCTTCCTCGACGCGTCCGGAGCGCGCGCCTATTCCACGTCGGGGACGGTGTCGCAGTACGACGTCTCGCAGCTCCAGTCGGACTATGTTCTGATTGATCTTCGTTCCCCGTCTGCGTTCGCCGCCGGACACATCGCGGGAGCCCTCAACCTCTCCGAGACGGAGATCAGCGCGTTCATCGACACGTTGCCGCGGGCGACTCCGGTCATCGTCTACAGCGCGGATGGGACGGACAGCGACCGCGTCGTCTACAACCTATGGATGCACGGAAGCCGGGCGCAGAGTCTGCTCGGCGGGCTCGCTGAGTGGCAGAAGCAGCACGCGAACTACCTCATCGTTTCGTCGGCCAGCTAGACGGACTCTACTTCTCGCTCTGGCCGCCTTGCGCGGCCAGAGCCTCGTGGGCCTTCTTCAGCCAGGCGACGATCTCGATCCCTTGCGGACACGCACTTTCGCACGTTCCGCAGGCGACGCAGCGATCGGCGCGCTCTTCGGGCTTCATGAATCGCGCATACCCGAAGCGCGACCGATCGACGGCGCCGTATGCGACCCCGTCGTTATAGAGTGCGAATACGCGGGGAATGTCCACGCCCTGCGGGCACGGTTGGCAGTAGCGGCAGCTGGTGCACGGAATCGGGGCGATGGCGCGATACGCATCGCGAACGCGGTCGACGAGGTGGAGTTCTTCGCCGTTGAGCGATCCGGTGCCCGAGCGCTCGGCGCTCGCTAGGTTCTCCTCGACGTGACTCATCGCGGACATGCCGGAGAGAGCGAGCGAGACGTCCGGATCGTTCCAGATCCACTGGAGCGCCCACTCGGCTTGCGTGCGCCTCGTCGTGGCGGAGTCCCACAGCGCGGCGACGGCCCGCGGGGCGGGGCGGGCGAGTAAGCCGCCGCGCAACGGTTCCATGACGACAACGGCGATGCCGCGCTCGGCCGCGTAGCGCAATCCGGCTCGTCCAGCCTGGAACTCGACGTCCATGAAGTTGTACTGGATCTGGCAGAGCCCCCAGTCGTAGGCATCGACGATCTCGCGGAATGTCGCGAGGTCATCGTGGAACGAGAAACCGAACTGCCCGATCCGGCCGTCGCGCTTGGCGCGCTCGGCCCACTCGCGGATCCCGAGGTCGCGCAGCCTCGGCCAGCGTTCCTTGTCAAGCGCGTGGAGAAGGTAGAAGTCGATCGTCTCCGTCTCGAGGCGGCGACGCTGCTCGTCGAGGAAGCGATCGAAGTCCGCCGGCGTCTCAGCGAGCCACGACGGCATCTTGGTCGCAAGGCGGATGCGGTCGCGATACCCATCCCGCAGGCAGCGGCCGAGGAAGCGCTCCGATTGCTCGTTGTGGTAGGGCCATGCGGTGTCGACGTAGTTGACGCCGGCATCGATGGCCGTTCGGATCATCCGCGTCGCGAGCGCTTCGTCGATCTTTCCGTGGTCGCCGTCGAGGATAGGGAGGCGCATCGACCCGAATCCGAGAGCCGAGGGCTTCCAATCGAGTCGTCCGAACGTTCGATAGTGCACGGCACCTCCCGACGCATGGTCGGCGAACGGCGAACCCGGATCAAGAAGGGCGCCCCGGCGAGGCCGGGGCGCCTGATGCTGTATGGGTCGCTTAGTCTAGAGGGGACGAATCGGCTCGCAGATGTCGACCTTCCACTTCTTCTCGGGATCCGTCTCGGGATCATTGAGGTACATCTCGTAGCACATCCGGTCGTCCGGCTGGTAGCCGCTCTTCGGCATCCACTCGCCGATGAGCTTGTCCCACGCCTCGCCGAACTGGGTCACGTCGATCTCGACGTGGGCGACCGCGAACAGGCCCCCCGCGATTTTCATCGTTCCGATCTCGCCGTCGACCTTCGTCCCTTGCGGTACCGTCAGGCACGCGTCGGAGCGCAGCTTCGTCGGATCGGTGACCTCCGGGCTGTCGTGGTAGACGGCGAGGGACTTTGTCTCCGGGAACCGTACCAGGCCTCGCGGTCCCGCCCATTTGAAGATGCGCTCGAACGCTCCGCTGATCTTGTTGTACGCGCCGATGTGCCGCGCGTAGACGACGTTCCACTCCGGCATCTGCTTCACTTCGACACTGAACTTCATCGGGGTCCTCCTCGAGGATGAGTTGCTCGGAGTGTAGGCAGGATCCGCCGGGGAGTCTTTTCGTCGCTTGCTTTCCGCTTCACCGTTCTTGCTTTCCGATTGTCGGATCTTGCGCGCAGCGTCACGCCCGCCGCTCCGGAACTCGGACGCGCTGGTCCCGAACGCGTTGCGGAACTCGCGGGCGAACGCCGACGGCGACGAGTAGCCGCACGCGACAGCAATCTCGGTGATCGACTCGCGCGGGTTGCTGAGTAGGCGGTTCGCTGCCGCGCCGACGCGGACACGGCGGATGAAATCGTTGAGGGTCTCTCCCACGACGGCTCGGAACACCCGATGGAAGTGGAACGGCGAGAAGCCGGCCACCCGGGCGAGGGACTCGAGCCCAAGGTCGCCGGCGAGATGTGCCTGGATGTAGTCCATGACGCGGTTGATCCGCCCCACGTACTCGCGCCGGCGGAGTTCTTCTTGGTCGATCACGGTGCTCTAGGTAGGGCTCCACAACCCAAGACGATTCCCGACATTGTCGAGGAAGAGTGCGAAGTGGCCGTGCTCGTCGGAGATCTTCGTCTTCGGCACGAGCGTCTTGCCGCCCATCCCGCCGATCTGGGCGAGCGTGGCATCGATGTCGACCACCTCGATGTGCAGGATCGGGCCGGTGGCGGACGGTCCGCTGGATCGCGGCCCAGCGTCGAATCCACCGCCCTGGCCGTTCGGGGTCGAGAACATCACGTACTTCTCCATGCCAGGGGCTTCCTCGAATCGCCAGCCAAAGGCCCGTTCGTAGAAACGGCGCGATGCCGCGAGGTCATTCGTCGCGAGTTCGATGTGCGCCACATTGCCTTGTCCCACGATCCCTCCCGTCCTTCGTTCGCTCCGATCATACAGGGAGTCGGCCGCCCGAGGGTCCGTTCGGGCGCGGCGCCTCGCGGAGAAGAAGGAGCGGCCCCTCCTGAAGGAAGAGCCGCTCTCTGGGATCGATTTCTGCGCCTGCGTCCGGCCCGATCGCTCTACAACGCGAAGAGGTATCCCGCGCCGAAGGCGTTGTTCCACGCCGTGATCCCGCCCGTTAGGTCGAGCACGTTCGCCAACCCGGCCTCGACGAGAATCGTCGCCGCCTGGAGGCTGCGGGCTCCGGCCAGGCAGTAGAGGATGATCGGGACCTCGCGCGGCAGCCGCGGCAGCCAGCTTGCGAGGTTCGTCTGGAACTCCGAGAGCGGGATGTTCATGGCTCCGAACAGGTGGCCGGCCGCGTACTCCTCCGCCGTGCGCACGTCGATCAGGAAGTAGAACACGAGCTTGAGGTCCGTGACGGAGATCTCCTGGATGATAGGTGCTGTGGACTCGGCGATCGTCACGACGATCTGCAGCACGGCGGTCGGGCTGGAAGGGTCGTTGGTCGTCACGCTGACCGTGCGGGTCACCGTTCCCCGGAACCCTGTCGTGTTGACGGTCGCCTCGACGTTTACCGACTCGCCGGGGGCGAGATCTCGCTTGGACAACGCCGCCGTTGTGCACCCGCAGGAAGTGCGCACGTCTGTGATGTTGAGGGGCTCATCGCCCACGTTCGTGACGACGAACGAGTGGCTGACGAGCGAGCCCGATTGCACGGTGACCGAGTAGATCGAGTTGTCGACGCTGATCATCGGCGCGGCGACGGCCGCGACTCCGAACAGCCCCAGCGCGCAGAGCAGTACGGCGAATCTCTTCATCGAAGACCTCCGTTGTCCTCTTTTCCTGTTTGTTCCACGATGAGGTATGTACCCGCGACGAAGCCATTAGTGTACCACAACGTCCGATTTCTGCAGGACCCGCGCGGACGCGGCCGACGCGGCCTGGACACTACGCGGCAGAGTGCGCGTGTCGGCGCCGGCGAACCACTTTCAATGCCTCGTACCAGGCCACCCAGAGGATTCCCGCTCCAACACTCACGACGGCGTCCAGCGGATGCAGAGGAGCAAAGTGGAAGACGCCGCGGGCTACCGGGATGAGGAGGATCAGCGCCAGGAACGCGGTTGCCCCGACGAGCACCCACCACAGCGCTCGGTTCGGCGCGCGCATCATCGCGAGGATGCTGCGTTGCCACGAGCGGTTGGTCAGGATGATGAGAAGGAAAGCGACGACGAGGGTCGTGAACGTCAGCGCGCGCGCGGCGTCCGCCGTGTGACTGTGGCGGGCGTACAGGAAGACCCCCAGGCAGACGGCCAACACGCTGAGGCCCTGAAGGATGGCGACTCCTATCGTCGAGGCGGAGAACAGGCGCTCGTTCGGATTGCGCGGCGGACGCGACATGATGCCCGACTCGGCCTCCTCGGCCTCAAACACGAGGGTGCATGAGGGATCGATGACGAGCTCGAGGAACACGATGTGCACAGGAAGCAACAGGAGCGGCCAGTCGCGGAAGAACACGGGGATGATCGACAGCCCGGCGATCGGCACGTGCACGGCGAGAATGAACGATACCGCCTTCTTGATGTTGTCGAAGATGCGGCGGCCGAGACGGATGGCGGCGACGATCGACGAGAACTCGTCGTCCAGCAGGACCAGAGAAGCGGCCTCGCGGGCGACATCGGTGCCGCGACGGCCCATCGCGATGCCGATGTCGGCGGCCCGCAGCGCGGGGGCGTCGTTGACCCCGTCACCGGTCATCCCCACGACGTGGCCCTCGAGCCGCAGCACCCGGATCAGCTGGAGCTTCTGCTCGGGAACCATCCGGGCGAACACCGACACCG
>CAIOLV010000053.1 GCA_903859225.1 uncultured bacterium | reverse complement strand
TCGTCCACCATGACCATCGCTCCGTACCGCTCTGCGACATCGACGATCCCCGGTAGCGGCGCGAGGTCGCCGTCCATCGAGAACACCCCGTCGGTGATGATCAGCTTCTTGGCAATCGCCTTGTTCTCCTCCAAGAGTCGCGCGAGGGCATCCACGTCGCGATGGGGGTAAATGGCGCGCTGCGCCTTCGTCAGCCGTACTCCATCGATGATCGACGCGTGGTTCAACTCGTCGGTGAACAGGATGTCGTCCTTATCCATGAGGAGTGGAATGGTCGCAAGATTCGTGTTGAGCCCCGACTGCACCGACAGGGCGGCCTCCGTGCCCTTGAACTCCGCGATCCGCCTCTCCAGCTCCAGGTGCAGGCTCATGGTTCCGGCAATCGAGCGCACCGCGCCGGGTCCGACGCCGAATTCGTCGATCGCGCGCTTCGCCGCCTTGCACAGCCGTGGGTCATTCGCGAACCCGAGGTAGTTGTTCGAACACATGTTGAGAACGCGCTTCCCCTCGATCGTCACCCACGCTCCGACCGAACTCTCCACGGTGCGAATCGTGTTGTACAGGCCCTTCTCGCGCAGATCGGCCAGGGCTTCGTCGATGAACGCCAGCTTGTTCATGCCTTTCCCCTCTCGCTCGCCTTGCCGGAGACCCCATCGCCGGGTTCTCCCCACAACTCCTCGAGCACGTCGAACGCGTGACGCAGATGCGGGATCACGATCGAACCTCCCACCACGAGCGCCACGGCCAAGCTCTCAACCACCTCTCCGCGCGACGCGCCGGACTCCTTCGCCTGCACGAGGTGGTACGTGATGCAGTCGTTGCAGCGCAGGACGGCCGAGGCGACCAATCCCTGCAGCTCCTTGTCTTTCCGCGGCAGGGCACCGTCGACGTAGACGTCGTGATCGATGGCGAAGAACCGCCGCAGGGACAGGTTGCCCTCGTCGAGAATCGCGCGGTTCCCTTGCTCGCGCCGTTGCGCGAATTCCCCGGCCCGTTCCCCGTGCATCGTTCCTCCGTCCTACCCGCCGACGGATCGCGACAGCTCGTCCTCCACGGTCAGGAGAACGCGGCGGCTCTCGGCGTGCGTGAGAAGTTGTGTCGCAGCGTCAGGTGAGACCCAGCGCCCGTCGGTGTGCTCGTTGGACAAACGGATCAAGTCGCCCCGGACTCTGGCCGCGTAGTAAGTCACAGTCTTGAGCAGTGCGCGACCCCCGCGCCGAATCGGATAGCGGCTCGTCACGGAGAGCCCGGCCACGAGCTCGATGTCGCCGATTCCGGTCTCCTCACGGATCTCACGCATTGCCGCTTCGAGGACACCCTCGCCCTTCTCGATTCTTCCCTTGGCGAATCCCCAGTGCCCCCCCTGCTCATGGCGCAAGAGAAGATAGAGCCGCCGGCCGGCCTCTTCCCGAAAGAGGACCGCGCCGGCAGCTCGCTCTTCGCCGTCTTCGCTAGGGGATGTCGACTTCATGGTCGTTTCGGTCGTAGACCCGCGGGTAGAGCCCGAGGCTTCGGAGCTCGCGCAACAGGACCTTGAACGACTCGGGCAGACCAGGCTTCGGGAACTCCTCTCCCTTCAGGATCGCCTTGTACAGCTGGATGCGGCCTCGCGTGTCGTCCGACTTCAGCGTCAGCATCTCCTGCAGGAGCGCCGACGCTCCGTACGCTTCGAGTGCCCACACTTCCATCTCGCCGAGCCGTTGCCCACCAAACTGGGCCTTCCCGCCCAGCGGCTGCTGCGTGATCAGCGCATACGGACCCGTCGACCGCGCGTGGATCTTCTCGTCCGCGATGTGCTCCAGCTTCAAGATCAGCATGTAGCCGACCGTGATCGGCCGAGCGAACGCCTCGCCGGTTCGCCCGTCGCGCAAAGTGACCTTGCCGTCATGGTCATCGCCGTCGGCCAGTCCGACCTTCTCGCGCTCCTTGCGAAGCGCCTCGAGAATCTCGTCCTCGTGTGCGCCATCGAAGATGGGGCTCGCCACCACCTCGTGACGCAAGTGCGCCAACCAGCCAAGATTCGCCTCGAAGATCTGACCGAGGTTCATTCGCGACGGAACGCCCATCGGGTTGAGGACGACGTCCACCGGTGTCCCGTCCGGGAGGAACGGCATCTCGGCCATCGACCGGACCGTCGAGATGACACCCTTGTTCCCGTGTCGGCCAGCGAGCTTGTCGCCAATCGACAGCACCTTGCGCTGCGCGACGAACACCTTCACCAGCTCGTTGACGCCGGCGTCCAGTTCATCGCCGTTGTCGCGCGAGAACTTCTTGACCTTGATGACCTTCGCCGTGCCGGAAACCGGCCGCATCCGCAGCGACGTGTTGCGAACATTGCGGGCGCGCTCGCCGAAGATCGAGCGGAAGATCTTCTCCTCCGGAGTCGGCTCCGACTCGCCTCGCGGCGTGATCTTGCCCACGAGGATGTCGCCCGTGCGCACCACGGTGCCCTCGCGAACGATGCCGTCCTCGTCGAGGTTCTTGAGGTCCTCCTTGGAGATGTTCGGGATATCGGAGGTGATCTCCTCTGGTCCAAGCTTCGTCTCCTCGGCCTTCACCTCAAATTCCTCGATGTGAATCGAATCGAGAAGGTTCTCGCGCACGAGGCGGTCGCTGACGACGATGGCGTCCTCGTAGTTGTAGCCCTCGAACGGCATGATCGCGACCAGCAAGTTGCGCCCGAGCGCGAGTTCCCCAAGATCGCTCGACGGCCCATCTGCTAGGAGGTCGCCCTCCGTCACTTCGTCGCCCTCCGAAACCACCGGCCTCTGATGGAGGATGGTGTCCTGGTTCGAGCGTTCGAAGCTGACGAGCGGGTAGACGCGCCGCTTCTTTCCCTTCTTCACCACGATGTGGTCGGCGTCGACTTCGGCGACCGTGCCGTCCTCCTCAGCCAGGAGGAGCATGCCGGAGTCCATCGCTGCCTGCCGCTCGAGCCCCGTGCCGACCAACGGCGCCTCGGGGCGCAGGAGCGGCACGGCTTGCCGCTGCATGTTCGCGCCCATCAGCGCACGGTTTGAATCGTCGTGCTCGAGGAACGGGATCAGCGCGGCCGAGATGCCCACGAGGGCTCGGGGAGAGACACCGATGTAGTTTACCTGCGCTGGCGGGACCAACCTCACGTCCTCTCTGCCCGTCCGAACCTCGACGCGCTCACCAAGCAGGCGCCCGTTCGAGGCGACCGCGGCGGTCGCCGGCGCAATCAGGAGGTGCTCTTCGTCGTCGGCCATCAGGTAGTCGATCTGGTCCGTGACCTTTCCCTTGACCACCTTTCGATAGGGCGAGACGAGGAACCCGTACTCATTCACGCTCGCGTAGCAGGCGAGCGACGTGATCAATCCGATGTTCTGGCCTTCCGGTGTCTCGATCGGGCAAATGCGCGCATAGTGCGACGAGTGCACGTCGCGGACCTCGATCTTCGCCCGTCGCTTGGTGAGCCCGCCGCCCAGCGCGTTCAGCCGTCGCTTGTGCGTGAGCTCGGTCAACGGGTTCGTCTGCTCGAGGAACTGCGAGAATCGCCCCGTGTAGAATAGCTGGTTGATCGAGCCCTGCACGGTGCGAGTCGAGATGAGGCGCCGGATCGTGTCTTTCTCCTCGAGCGCGTACTTCGACAGCTTGTCCCGCGCGATCCGCGCCATGCGGACCAGTCCGGTACGCAGGGCATTCTCTGCCAGCTCTCCCGGAAGACGGACACGCTTGTTCGCCAGGTGGTCCTTCTCGTCTAGCAGTTCGGGGTGCGTCGGCACCTCGACGAGCACCTTCAGAGTCCGCACGATGTCGGCGAGATAGAGCACCGGCTGCGTGAGCTGCATGCCGAGCTTGCGGTTCACCTTGAACCGGCCGACCTGCGATAGGTGATAGCTCGTCGGGTGGAAGTAGAGGTTCTCGACGTACTCGCCCATTTGCGCCGGCGACGAGCGGTCCGACGGTCGCAGCTTGCGGTAGACGCTGCGAAGCGCGTCCTCCTGGCTCGTCGTCTGATCCTCTTCCAGTGCGCGCTGGATGTAGCGGTGCACGAGGTGCACCTCGCGGACGCCAGCCTTCTCGAGCACGCCGAGGCTCGCCTTCTGCAGCGTCTCCCCGGCGACCAGGATCGGCTTCCCGTCCTTGCCGGAGACCTCCATGGCCACCCGATAGCCGACGTACGGTTCGAGGTTCTCCACCGACGCGGGAGCCACGGGGAACGAGAAAAACCGACTGATGCGCTCGTCGTCCAGCCCTAGAGCCTTTAGCAGGACCGTCGCAACGACCTTGCCCTTGCGATCGAGGTTCGCTCGCAGCGTGCCACGCTTCGTGTCGAGGATGATCTCCAGCCAAGCACCAAGCTCCGGCAGGATGTGCCCCTTGTACTGGTTCGCATCCTCCTGCGTGAAGTAGACGCCGGGAGCCCGCGTCAGTTCGTTGACCAGCGCGTTCTCGGAGCCGTTGATGATGAACGTACCGCGGTTCGTCATCATCGGGAAATCCCCGATGTAGAGCTCGGTCTCCTGAAGCAGCTTGCCTTCCTGGAGAAGCCGCACCGTCACCCGCAGCGGCTGGGAGTACGTGAGATCCTTGTCCTTGCACTCCGCTTCCGTATTCCTCGGATCGCCGAGGTAGGGGTCGACGAACTCCATCACGAGCCCGTCCTTGCCATGCCCCTCGATCGGAGTCACGTCGGCGAAAGCGCGCGCAATCCCTTTCTCTACGAACTCGCTGAACGAACGCCGCACATCAGCGAGGAGATATGGCGGGCGGAGGATCTCTTGAATCCGTCCGTAGGATCTTCGTTCTCGGTACTCCATCTTCTCCCCTTGCAAAGAACGCCCTGCCCTAAGGCGCCGAGCACCTTAAGGCAGGTTGGTTCAGGAACCGATGTTCCGGCGTGCAGGCCTACTCCAACTCGATCTCGGCCCCTGCAGCCTCCAGCTTCTCCTTGATGCTCGCCGCCTCGTCCGGGCTGACGTTCTCCTTGATCACCGCCGGGATCTTGTCGGCAAGCTCCTTGGCTTCCTTGAGACCCAGGCCTGTGATCTCTTTGATCTCCTTGATCACTTGGATCTTCTTCTGGCCGGCCGACTTCATGATGACCTTGTAGGCTTCGGCCGCAGGCTTCGCGCCCGCGTCCGCCCCAGGAGCCGCGGCAACCGCCACGGGGGCCACCATCGCGGCCGAAACGCCGAACCGCTCTTCGATCATCCCGACCAGATCGGCAAGATCCTTGACCGACATTTCCTCAATCTGCTTGAGGATGTCCACGTTCGCCATTGCTTATGCCTCCTCTTTCACATCTGCGCGCTGCGCTTTGACTTCGTTCAGGACCACCGCGAGCTGACGGATCTTCGCGTCAAGCACCACGGCGAGGGACCGCATCGGGCTTGCCAGGAGCATCGCCAACTTCGCCAGGAGTTCCTGACGGGACGGCAGGTTCGCGTACTTCGCGACCTCGCTCTCCTTGACGAGCGCTCCTTCGAACACGCCGCCCTTCAGGGTGTACTTCGGCGCGTAGGTCTTCCGACATTCCTCGCTCAGCTTGAACGCGGCCGCCGGGTCGTCGTACCCGAAGGCCACCCCGATCGGGCCGGAGAAGAGCTCGGAGAGCCCCTCTATACCCGCCTCGCGCGCGGCGATCCGGGCCAACGTGTCCTTGACGACACGGTAGTCCAATCCCTGCTTGGTGAACTTCTCACGAAGCTCGACCATCTCGTTCGCCGACAGTCCGCGGTAGTCGGCCAGAACCACTGAGGCCGCTTTGGCGAACTTCTCGGTCAGGCGAGCGACTTCCTCGGTCTTTGCTTGGGTCGGCATCTCGCCCTCCTAGGTCTCGGCTTCCGCAAGCGCGGTCACTTCGTTCAAATCGAGCGGAATTCCCGGCCCCATCGTGGACGCGATCGACACCTTTCGGATGTAGCGCCCTTTGACGCCCTCCTCAGGTTTCTTCTCGGCCACACTGCGAATGAGCGCGCGCAGGTTTTCCCTCAACGCGATCTCGTCAAACGAGGCCCGACCGAACACGGTATGGACAACGCCCTGCCGGTCCGTACGGAACTCGACCATTCCCTTCTTCAGCTCGCCGATCACCTGACCGATGTCCTTGGTGACCGTCCCCGTCTTGGGGCTCGGCATCAGTCCCCGTGGACCGAGGACCTTCCCGAGCTTCCCAACGACCGGCATCATGTCGGG
>CAIOLV010000052.1 GCA_903859225.1 uncultured bacterium | reverse complement strand
TCCTCCGCCAGGTCCGCCTCGCGCTCGAGATCGCGGCGATACGACGGAACGTCGACGATCACGAGATCCCTCTCGACGCGCGCCCCAATCTGGAGTCGCCGCAAGAGTGCGGCCGCTTGGCTCGCGTCCACGTCAATGCCCAGCAATTCCCGCGCGCGGGCAGGGCGCAGAGTCAGCGTGCGGGGCGCCGCGGGAGACGGATACGCGTCGGCAAGACCCGCGAGGACGCGGCATCCGGACAGTGCTTGCATCCAGTGGGCCGCGCGGGCGGCTGCGAACGGCACGCTCTCCGGGTCGAGGCCGCGTTCGAAGCGCTGCGATGCCTCGCTGCGTAGGCCGACGGAGCGCGACGACTGGCGGATCGTGTCGTTGTGGAACACGGCGAGTTCGAGGAGCACGCGCTTCGTCTCACCCGTGATCTCGCTCGCTTCGCCGCCCATGACGCCGGCCAGCGCGACGGGGCGGCCCCGATCGGTGATCAAGAGGGCGCGTTCGTCGAGCGTGCGATCCGTTCCGTCGAGCGTGCGGAAGACTTCGCCCGGCTTCGCGCGGCGCACGCCGATCACGCCTTCGATGCGATCGGCGTCGAATGGATGAAGCGGCTGCCCGAGCTCGAGCATGGCGATGTTCGTCGCGTCGACGATGTTCGACACCGGGCGCATGCCGGCCTTCTGCAGGCGATGCTGGACGCGCAGGGGAGACGGCCCGATGCGCACGTCCTCCATGAACCGCGCCGCGTAGCGCGGCGTGTCGTGCGGGTTCTCGATGGTCAGCTTGACTCGGTCGGCGGCCCGCGCCGCGTCTTCGCGAATCGAGACGTCGAGGGAGCGGAGCGGGCGGTCGAGGATGGCGGCGACCTCGCGAGCGACGCCGTACACGCTCGCACAGTCCGGCCGGTTCGACGTCACCTTGATGTCGAAGATCGTGTCGTCGTACTCGAGAAGGGTCGCAAGATCCGCGCCCACCGTGAGGTCGAGGCGCGGGTCGAAGATCCAGATGCCGTCGGAGTGGTCTTCCAAGCCGAGCTCGGCGCGCGAGCAGATCATGCCGTTCGATACCCTGCCGCGGACCTTGCGGCGCTCGATCTTGAATCCCCCCGGCAGTTCGGCGCCGACGACGGCGATGGGCGCGAGGATGCCGGCGCGAACATTGGGCGCGCCGCAGACGACGTCGAGTGTTTCCGTCCCCGTGCTGACGGTGCAGAGCGAGAGGTGGTCGGAATCCGGGTGCGGGACGCACGTTTCGACGCGGCCCACGAAGACGCCACGCAGCGTTCCCGTCGTCGTGATCTCCTCGACCTCGAGTCCGGCGAGCGTCAGCCGCTCGGCCAGCCGAGCGACGGACGCTTCGTCCGTCTCGACGTCCACATAGTCCGAGAGCCAGCGAACGGGAACCTTCATGGTCGAATCCTCCACACCCCGCTATAAGGAAAAGCCCACGTACAGGGCAGGTGTGAGCTTGCCCTGGAGCGGAACTGCGATTCCCAGGCGAACCGTGAATGGCAGGAACCCGCCCAGGGTGGACAGGCCGAAAACCTGCTCCATACCGGCCTCCGCGCCGGCCGACGTTGTACCGAATCCATCGCGCCTTGTCCAACCCATACCGCCCGCGATGTAGAGCCGCGTGCGGAGTTCGTCGATCATGGCGAGGTTCAACAGGTTGTAGGGCAGCTTGCCGAAGGACGGCATCTCGAGCCCGAACGAGCCGGAGAGTTTCACGTCCGCCGGGGCGAGCGAGGTGGCATGCAATTCGCCGAACGAGAACCGGAGCGCCGCCGGCAGAGAGCCGATCCCGTACCCGACGAAGCCCGCGGCCTGGAGGTAGATCTGGGGAAAGATGTTGAACTCATCGCTCGCTGCCGCCGCGAGGCGGGCGGCGCCCGTCGACGCGAGATCCAGGCCGACGGCGGCGACGGTCGAGTCAGCCGTCGTGGAGAGATCGACCGCGGAGAGCCGCAACACGTAGAGAGGCGACGCATCCGAGACGAGTCGCCGACCCGAGATCGAGTAGGCGAAGTCCGGCTCCCACGTCGTGCCCGGCGCGCCGGTCTCCACCTCGGCGTACGTCGTCAGGGAGTAGCCGATGCTGCCCTCGAGTGCGCCGTTGGCAATCGACAAGTCGGCCTGGATCACCTCGTCGCGACCTCGGCGGACGACGAGCGAGGCGTGATCCTGACTGATGCCGACGCGGAATCGATCGAGGTACGAGAAGGAGACGCCGCTCGATCCCGTGTCCGGTGCGAGAACGTAGGCGTCGAGCGGCATCGCCGCTTTGTCGGCCGCGATGACGATCCTCACCGGGGCGTTGTTATTGATCCGATCCCGATCCGGCAGGCGGTGGTCCGGATCCACGGTGACGCGCGAGACGGGCGACGGCGTGCGGAAGACGAGCAAGGCCTCCTGTTCCACCGCGTCCCACGTCTGTCGCGTTGTGGCTCCGGACACGAGACGCGCTTCGACCTCGACGTCCTGTGCGACGCCGCCGTCTCGGCGCACGCGGACCTGCGTCTCGTACGTCGACTCGGTCTGGACGCGGGAAACAACCGTGACGGAGTAGTCGACCGATGCGTCGCCGTAGACCCACGCGGCGAACCACGCTTCGAACGACCTGCCCGTCGCGTCCTCGACCAGGCGCTGCAGCGTCAGCGGTTCGAGTCGTCCCGCCCCGTTCTCCGCCAGAGCGCGCTCAAGGACACGGTCGAACGCGTCGCTGCCGACCGCGGCGGCGAGGGCGCGGGCTACGATGGACCCCTTGTCGTAGAGCCGCACCGCATTGGCGTTGGCGTAGTGCAGGTCCGCCAGCGGCTTCACCAGCGCCTCGTCGAACCCGCTCCACACGTCGCGGATGTACGGGAGTTCGACCATGTGCTCGCGCAGGTTCAAGTAGCCGAACTGCTTCGCGACGAAGTCCTCGAGCACGCCGTTGCCCGTGACGAGGAGGAGGTTCGGGTCCGTCGCGCCGTAGGTGCGCTCGAAATATCCGACCGACGCGTACTGCGCGAGACCCTCCGACAGCCACGCGTCGCGGTCGAGATCGATTCCCGCGGTCATGCCGAACCACTGGTGCGCGATCTCGTGCGCCAAGACGAACTCGGTCAGCCGATGAAGCACCGCGGGCAGGAGGATGTCGCGGTGCGTGAAGAACCGTGTCGAGAGGAGGGCGACGCCGTCGGCGGAGAACGCATCGCCGTCGGGATTCGGGTTTTCCACGATGCGCAATCGGTCCCGCGGATACGGACCGTAGCGGACGACGTAGTCGGCGAGGATGTCGCGCGCGTAGGTGGCGAGCAGTCGCGCCTCGTAGACGTGGCCTTTGACGTAGGTCACTTCGATCGGCGTCGGGCCATCGAGGACGTAGCGTTCGAGTCCCGTGGCGAAGGTGAGGGCGAGCGATCGAGTGGGTCCGCTGTTGCGGATCGTGTAGGTGGCGATAGCGTTGTCCGCGTCTTCGGCCGGCGGAACGGCGAGTTCGACATCGTCCGCTCCCGCCGTCAGCATGACGTCGGCGGGCACCGTAATGCGGGCTTCGATCTGCGTGCGGGGGAATACGAGCGGGAACGCGTCCGTGGCCCCGGCGTAGAGAACTCCGTCCTCCTCGCGGAACGCGCCTCCGGACTCCAGGAGGAGGGGAAACCACCCGAAACGCCAGGTGAACGTGTCCGCCGTCACTCCGCCGTCGCCGGATGCGATCCGCGGAGCGCGCGTGGTGAAGCGAATCTCGATCGCGGAGGCCGTCTGGACGTCGTCCACGGCGAGCACCGTGTCGGCGAGGCTGTACGTCTGCAATCCGGGCGGCATCGAGAGTAGGCGGAACGGCACGACCTTCCGACCCTCGCCGTCCACCAGGGCGACTTGGTCGATGTCGAGCGCCGATTCCTCGAACCCGAACGGATACTGATCGTCCATCTGGCGGGAGTCGATGTACGGATTCCGCTCGCGATCGAGGTTCGGAAGGAGGAGGAAGTAGACGGGCGATCCCGATGCGGTGATGGACGTAGTCAACGTTCCCGTCATCTCGCGCCGCGCGGCGTCGTAGGCGGCGTCGAG
>CAIOLV010000051.1 GCA_903859225.1 uncultured bacterium | reverse complement strand
TCGGCCTCGACAAGATCGGCGTCGAACCCGACCGCCGCGGCGCGATCCCCGTGAGCGGGCGCTGCGAGACGTCGGCTCCCGGCGTATACGCCATTGGGGACGTCGTCCCAGGTCCGATGCTGGCGCACAAAGCGTCGGCCGACGGCATCGTCGTCGCGCACGCGATGGCCGGCGACACGTATCCCGCCACGCCGGCAGACCTCATTCCTCAGGTCGTGTTCACCGACCCCGAGGTCGCGTCGATTGGGTTGTCCGAAGCGGCGGCCCGCGCCGCCGGCCGCAACACGGTCGTCGGACGATTTGCCTACGCCGTGCTAGGAAAGGCGCTCGGAATGCGCGAGACGGAGGGCTTCTTCCAGGTCGTCGCGTCGAATGAGGATCATCGCATCCTCGGCGTCACGATCGTCGGCGCCGAGGCATCAGACCTCCTCGCCGAGGGAGCGCTCGCCGTGCGCCACGGCCTCACGCTGGAACAGGTCGCGGAGACCGTGCACGCGCACCCCACGTTGCCCGAGGGCTTCCACGAAGCGGTCGAGAACGCCCTAGGGCGCAGCATTCACACCGTCAAACGCTGAGCTGCAATGCCCTCCAGACAAGAGAAGGCCACCGGCCTCTGGGCCGGTGGCCAGCAATCCAGGAATTGAGCGCGGTCACTCTATCTTCGTCTGCTTCTCGATCTTCGCGCTCGAGTGCGCTTCGAGGGTCTCGCTGTACTCGACGGTCGTGATCTTGCATCCCGGCCCGATCTTGATGCGCTTGCCGCGCACCGCGTCGGCCGTCGTGTCTTCGAGCTCCACGTCGTCTCCCTCGATGGATCCGGCTTTGAGCTCCGCAATGCCGCCGCCGGAGAACATGCGGACCAGACCGTCGAGCAGGATCCCGTGCTCGCGGAATCCGCCGCGGAGGATCTCGATCTTCTCGCCGCCGATCTCGTTGGCGTGGCACTTCCCGCCGAGGCGCACTTCGATCTTGTCGGCCGAGAGGAGCCCTTCGATGGAGAACCCGCCGGATGCTTTGAAGATCTCGGATTCGAGGTTTCCGCCGACGTGGATGAATCCGCTCACCTTGACGTATTCGGCGGTCACGTTCTGCGTCACGCGGAAGGTGCCGGAGCACTTGAGCTCCTTGACCTTGGCGTCCCCGCCGATGCGCGCCGCGCCGCTCACCGACATCTCGTCGGCCGTGATCGACCCGGCGAACGACGCCCCGCCCGAGACGGACACCTGCGTCGCCTCGACGTTGCCTTCCACTTTCCCAGCGCCGGAGATACGGAGCTCCTCGGCTTTGAGATCGCCGGTCACCTTGCCGGCTCCGGAGATCGAGACGCGAGTGTAGTCGCCGCCACTCAGTTTGCCGGCCCCGGATAGGCTGGCCGACCGTTTGTCCTCGCTCATCGTTCCTCCTCTCTCTTGCCCGATGCCGCACCCCCGCGCGGCCCTCCGGTTTCTTGCGCCAGATCGAGCTTGATCCGTTCCAGCGTGTTCCGCAGATCGACCGTCTCCACTCGCTGGACGTCCGGATCGAACAACGCGTCGAGCGGTGCCAGCGCGACCAGACTGATCTCGGCCGAGATCCCGCCCGCCGACACCCGCTTTCGCAAGAGGTGCAAGTGCAGATCCGTCTCCGCGGCCCGCTCGAGGAACGACTCGTTCAGGTTCTTGCGCAGCGTGCGCTGCACGAGCGCCTGCTCTTCCGGCCGCGCTGCGCTGCGGAGCCGGCTCGCGACCGCAATGCAGAGGGCGTCAGCCAACGTCAGGGATTTGGAGGCCGCCCCGTCGAGGCCGCAGTCCTTGAGCGCCGCCTCGTCGAACCACGTCGCGCCGCGCATGCGGTCCAGGGCAATCTGCACCTTGGCGTTGACCTGTTGCGTGATGACGTCCGCCAGGTCATCGAGCGGGTGCGTGTCCTTCATCGACTTGATCCGCTCGATGCGCTCGAGGATCTTGTCGCGCGGGAAGAACGTCTCCTGCCCGGTGAACGTCGAGCGCCGCACGAACCAAGCCTCAGGAATGAGACCCTTTCGCTTCCAGCGATAGAGCTGGCCGTACGAGATGCCGGTTTGGCGAAGGACCTCTTTCTTGGCAACCAGGTTCTCTTCGTCCATGGGTGGCACACCTCCCCCTGCAATCCGCGCAGCGGACTTGTCCAACGCAGAGACTTGCTCTGCCTTGCCCGCCCGCAGGACGCCGACATTGTAACAACACACTGTGTCGTTTACAACGGTGCGTGTCCGCGGTCCGAAGCGCGCCGCTGAGAATGCGTAGCACCCTGTTCATTGGGTTCGTCGGGTTCCTTGAGTCTGTTGGGTTGAGCGAACTCGCGGCCCGCTACTCGAAGCCAGCAGCTTGCTCGAGAGCAGGGCCGCTCGTGGGGTGTGTGGAGTCCGTCGCTTCCGTCGGACTCATGGGCTCGCGCAGTTCGTTCGGCTCCGCTAGCCAACCCGCACACAACCCAACGAGCCTTATGAACTCAACAGACCGCCTTCGGCGCGCAGACTCTGGACCGTGGACTTCGGACCTCGGACCTCGGACCTCGCCTTCCTGTCGGCCCAGGCGAAGCCGACCGCATGTCGAGCCCGACGAAGCCATCCGCGCAGAAGCTTCGTCCCCAGGCGAATCCGCGCGGTCCTTCCGAGCGGACTCGCCCTTCGCCCCTAGGCCAGTCAGCGTCGCCCCTGATCCACGCAGGAGTTCCAGCGCAGCTGGAACTCCCTAAGGTAGATGAGCCAACGGCTCATCTACCCGGGCATTGGGCCGCGACCGCCGCGTCGATGCCCTTCTTTCCATACGCCTTCTGGAAGTGCGCCGCGAACTCGTTGGCGAGCTTGGCCGAGCGCTCGTCGAACGCGGCCTTGTCCTTCCAGGTGTCGCGCGGGCGAAGGACACCGCTCGGAACGCCAGGGCACGCCTGCGGGATCTGGACGTGGAACGTTCGATCCTCGTCGTAGGCGACCTTGTCAAGGGCACCTTCGAGCGCAGCGCGGACCATCGTGCGCGTCAGGGTGATGTCCATGCGCTTGCCGACGCCGTACGGCCCGCCGCTCCAGCCGGTGTTCACGAGGTACACCCTTGTCCCGTGCCGGTCGAGTTTCTCGCCGAGCATTCGCGCGTAGACATCGGGGTTCCGCGGCATGAACGGCTCACCAAAGAAGCGCGAGAACGTCGACTTCGGCTCAACGATGCCCGTCTCGGTGCCCGCCAGTTTGCTGGTGTAGCCCATGAGGAACCAGAGCATCGCCTGTTCTTTCGTGAGCCGCGCGATCGGCGGCAGAACTCCGTTCGCGTCCGCGGTGAGGAAGAGGATGGTCGATGGATGACCGGAGGACGCGGAGGGTTTGATGTTCCCAAGGTACGACAGGGGGAACGAGGCGCGCGAGTTGGGGGTCAGGCGCTCGTCATCGAGGTCGCACGTCCCATCCGGGTAGACCATCGCGTTCTCGATGATGGCGCCGTGGCGGCGCCAGTCGTCCACGTGAAACGTCGCGTCGTAGATCTCCGGCTCCTTGGCCGCGTTGAGGTTGATGAGCTTGGCGAAGCAGCCGTTCTCGAAGTTCCAGACCCCGTCGTCGCTCCAGCCGTGCTCGTCGTCGCCGAGGAGCGCGCGCGTCGGGTCCGCAGACAGCGTCGTCTTTCCCGTCCCGGAGAGCCCGAGCAGGAGGGCCGAGTCGCCGCGCTTGCCTTCGTTCGCCGAACAATGAAGCGGCAGGACACCGACTCCGGGCAGGAGGTAGTTCATGACGGAGAACATGAGCTTCTTCACCGAGCCGCAGTAGGCCGAGCCGTAAACGATGCCCATTCGCCGATCGAAGTCGATGGCAATGGCCATGGTCGTCGTCTTCCCCGTGGCCGGGTCCACGCGCAGGCGACCCGCGTAGCGCTCTGGATCGAGCTTGTCGTTCGGCAGGGCAAGAATCGTGAACGCTCGGTCGCCGAAGACTCCCTTCTCCGCACCCGCAGGGATCGGACGGAACATGTTGTCGGTGAACAGGGCCGTCAGCGCGCGGTCGGTGATCGTTCGGGTCGTGAGCGCATAGCGCGGGTCCGCGCCGAGCACTCGATCGGTGACGTAGAGCCGCTTCTTCGCACCGAGGACCGAGACGGCGTCTTCAAACAAGAGGTCGAACGTCTCTTCGGTGATCGGTAGGTTGTTCGGCGAGTCCCAGTCGATGCTCTTCTCGCTCGACGGGCGACGGACGGACACCGTGTCCTTCGGGCTGCGGCCCGTGGACTCCGGCCGCGTCCACGTGGCGAGTGCTCCGTTCGGAGCGAGGATCGCATCGCGGTTCACGACCGATTCCTCGATCAACTCCGCGCGAGACGCGTTCCTAACCGTCGTCGATCGTCCGACCAGTGCCGCCAACTTCTCGTCGTGCTTCATAGAAATCCCCTCGAGTCTCCTCCGCCGGCCATCGCACGCGCCGGGAGAGAAATCGTAGCCGAGCGCATCGAGGGTTCACAGGCCGAGCCCGCCGGCGTGGTGCGTCGGGCCGGCAGGTCGGAGCGTGAGGGCGTCACCGCGTCCGCGCGGTTGACACGGGTTCGCGCTCTGGGTTCAATTCCACGCTAGGAAGGGAGGCTCCGGCATGGACAGCCAGTTGATCCTGCTCTTGATTCCGCTCGGCGTAATCGAACTCGCTCTGGCCATCGTTGCGCTCGTCGACTGGGTGCGGCGCAAGGCATTCCGCGCGCTCCCACGCTGTGGCTGGCTCGTGGTCATCATCGTCCTGGGGATCGTCGGACCGACCGTGTACCTCATCCTCGGCCGGGGAGAGGAGCGCACCGAACCCGATGGACGCGATTCGCACTAGCGCTCTCGTCAAGAGCTACGAGCGCGGCAAGGTCCTCGCCCTCAACGGCCTCGACCTCCACGTGCCCGAGGGCTCGGTGTTCGGCTTCCTCGGCCCGAATGGGGCGGGGAAGACGACGGCGATCAAGATTCTGACCGGCCTCGTCGAGCCGACATCGGGCGACGCTTGGGTGGCCGGAGAACCGATGGCGGGCTCTTCGTCCCGCTTGCGATCGCAGATCGGCTACCTGAGCCAGGACCCGCGCTTCTACTCGTGGATGACCGGGCGGGAACTGCTCGTGTTCGCGGCAGAGCTCTACGGCGCAGACCGCGCGTCGGCGCGCCGGCGCGCCGACGAGTTGCTCGAACTCTCGGGCCTTGTGCGCGCCGCGACGCGCCGGATCGGCGGCTACTCGGGCGGCATGGTCCAGCGACTCGGAGTCGCACAGGCCATCGTGAGCGAGCCGCGCATCCTCTTCCTCGACGAGCCATGCGCCTCGCTCGACCCGCTCGGCCGGCGCGACGTCCTTGGGTTCATCGCCCGTCTGCGCGGACGGACGACGGTCCTCATGTCGACGCACATCCTCGAAGACGTGGAGCGAGTCTGCGACACCGTCGGGATCATCGACCGCGGCCGGATGGTCGCGACGGCCGAGACGGGCGAGTTGGGGCGACGGTTCGCCCCACCCGTCGTCGAACTTGGGTTCGAGACCGCCGACGCAGCGGCCGCGTTCGCCTCCGCGTGGGCAGAAGCTGGGAACGCAACTGTGGCGGCCGCAACGACCGAGGGCGAAGTCGTTCAGCTCCGCGCCCTAGATCTCGCGCAGGCGCGGGCCTCGGCGCTGCGCCTCGTCGCGGCGAAAGGTCTGCCGCTCGCGCGACTCGAGACCCGCGCTGCGTCCCTCGAGGACGTCTTTGTTCGCCTGGTGGGAGGGACATCGTGAGGCGCCGCCCGTTCTTCGTCCTCTTCGGAAAGGAGCTGCGCGAGCAGGTGAAGAGCTACCGTCTCCTCATCCTCGGGCTCGTGTTCGTCTTCTTCGGCCTCGCTTCTCCGCTCCTCGCCAAGTTCACCCCTGAGATCCTGAAGAGCGTCGGGACACAGCAGGGCGTCACCATCGTCTTGCCGGAGCCGACGGCGGCCGATGCCGTGGCGCAGTTCGTGAAGAACGTGTCTCAGATCGCGCTCCTCGTCCTCGTCTTCCTCACGATGGGTTCCGTCGTGGCGGAGAAAGAGCGCGGGACGGCCGCCTTCGTCTTGGTGAAGCCGGCGTCGCGAGAGAGCTTCCTCGCGGCGAAGCTCCTGACGCTGTGGCTCTGCGGAACGGGGGCGTTCGCACTCTCGGCCCTGTGCGCCTACGGCTACACGGCCATCCTCTTCCAAGCCCCGAGCGTCGCGAGCTTCGTCCTCGGGTGCAGTCTCCTCCTGCTGCACATCCTCACGTTCGTAACGACGACGTTCTTCTTCAGCACCATTGCGCGCTCGCAGGTCGTGGCCGGGGTCCTCTCGTTCCTCGTCTGGATCCTCCTCGCGTCACTCGGCAGCTTGGGCATCGTGAGCGAGTTCCTGCCTGGGCGCCTTCTCTCGGCGTCGATCGAGGTCGCCCTGGGAGCACCGCTTTCGTGGGAGCCGCTCGCCGGGTGCGCTGCGATCATCGTCCTCTCCTTCTTTGGAGCCGTCGTCGCGTTCCGGCGTTGGGAGCCGTAGGCACGCGCCGGAGACAAGCCACCGCATAGCGCGCGGAGACTGCACGCTGAGACCGCAATCCCGAGGGTCCGCGACGGAGCGAGTCCCCTCTCCAGCCCCTCTGCGCCCTCTGCGGTAGAGAGAAGTGCTTCACCCGAGTGAGAACAGGGCGAGCGCATTCACCGTCGTCTGGCGCGCCACATCGTCGATCGGGATTCCGCGCAGGCGCGCGATCTCCGCGGCCACAAGCTCGATGTAGGCCGGCTCGTTCCGCTCGCCGCGATGGGGCACCGGAGTGAGATAGGGGGAGTCGGTCTCGAGGACGAGGCGTTCGAGCGGCACGGTGCGCACGGCGTCTCGCAGCGCCTCGTTCGCCGGATACGTGAGCGGGCCGCCGACGCCGAGGTAGAGGCCGAGCGCAAGGAACGTCTCCGCGAGGGCCGCATCGCCGAGGAACGAATGGACGACACCGCGGTGGCTTCTGCCCACCTTGCGCAGGATGGCGACGAGGTCGTCGGTCGACTGGCGATTGTGCAGCACGATGGGCAGCTCAAGCTGCTTCGCGAGTTCGAGCTGGTCTGCGAAGACGCTGCGCTGGACGTCGCGCGGCGAGAGGTCGCGGTAGTAGTCGAGACCGATCTCACCGACGGCGACGACGCGCGGAGCCTTGGCCAGTTCTTCGAGTTCGCGGAGGACCTTGGGCGTGACGTACTTCGCGCCGTGCGGGTGGACTCCGACCGTCGCCCAGATCAGGCGATGGCGCTCAGCGAGCCGCACCGCCTCGCGACTCGAGTCAAGACTCGAGCCGACGGTGACGGCACCCACTCCGTCGGCGTGGAGGCGCGCGATGAGCGCGGGCCGATCCTTATCGAACGCGCGGTCGTCGAGGTGGGCATGCGTGTCGATCAAGCGCACTTCTCTACCTCCAGAAACGCTTGCGGCAAGAGCTCGACGACATCCGACGGGACGAGCGAGCGCTCGGACCCGTGAACCGCAAAGAGGTCGGCCGCGAGACCGTGGACGTAGGGGCCCACCAGAGCTGCATCTTCGAGCGACGCCCCTCCGGCGAGAAGCCCAGCGACGATGCCGGTTAGGACGTCGCCGCTACCGCCTTTCGCAAGCCCGGCGTGGCCCGTCGGATTCAGGTAGATCTTCCCATCAGGGAATCCGATGGCCGTCGGCCGACCCTTGAGAACGACGATCACGCCGTTCGCTGTCGCGAACTCGGAGGCGACGTCGACCCGGTTGCCGTCAACCTCTGCGGCGTCGATGCCGGTGAGGGTGCCAAACTCCCCCGGATGCGGAGTGAGGATCGCGCGCCCGGCCAGCTCCCTGACGCCCCCCGGACACCGCGCCAGGGCGTAGAGCGCGTCGGCATCCGCAATGACGGGACCGTCAAAGCCGTGGATCACGGCAAGAGCGGCGGCACTTGCCTCTTCGTCACGCGAGAGCCCCGGCCCGATGGCAAGCACCCTGGCGCGGCCGAAGGCAGCTCCGAGATCTGCCACCGCGGCCGGGACGATGTGCCCCGACTCCTCAGCCAGCGAGACGACGAGCGCCTCGGGAAGCCCGGCGTGCGCGGCCGCGACTTGCGACGCCGGGACCGCCAGGGTGAGAAGCCCGGTTCCGGCGCGCAACGCCGCGCGTCCAGCGAGAATCGCCGCTCCCGTCATGCCCGCGGACCCGGCGACCAGGAGGACGTGGCCGAAGGTGCCCTTGTGTCCTGCCGGCGAGCGCTTGGGAAGCCGGAGACGGACGCCGTCGCCGGTCAGCACGCGCGCCCGCGGCACCATTCCATCCTGCGCCTTCTCGGGATACGCGACCTCGACGACGTCGGTCCGGCCGCACAAGCCGGCGGCTGGGAAGAAGAGGTGAGCCGGCTTGAGGAACTCCATCGCCAGCGTGACGTCGGCGCGCACTGCGGGTCCGTAGACCTCGCCCTCGTCGGCCGCAACGCCGCTGGGCACGTCGAGGCTGACGACCCGCGCCCCCGACTCATTGAGCAGCAGAACGATCGTCGCCGCGGCCCCGTCGAGCGGGCGGGAGAGGCCGGCTCCGTACAACCCGTCGATCACGAGATCCGCGGCGCGGAGCGCTTCTCCAACGTGCCCCAGATCGGCGCACGTAAGGCTTCCGGAGTCTGCATCTGCATGGGAGAGTGCAAAGGCGCTTCCACCCTCGTCGCGCAGGAGCGCAAGCGCGTGCATCGCGGATCGAGACGGTGGGCCTTGCGGCGAGAAGAGGAACGACTCGACGTTGATCCCGCTTCGCCGCAGGCACCGCGCCACGACCAGAGCGTCGGCGCCGTTCCCGCCCGGCCCGGCAAGAACCACGGCGCACTCTGCCTCGAGGTTCGCGAGGATCCACTCCGCGGCAGAACGGCCGGCGCTCTCGACGAGCGCGTCCTCCGAGGCGCCGCATGCGACGGCGAGTGCGTCGATCCGTCGCTGCTCGGCCGCTGTCACGACCAGCCATTCGCCCGCCCGAGGACCTCGCGTCACGACACCCCTCTCCCGCTCTGCCACGCCGCCACGATCTCGGCCGCCACATCGGCGGCGGTGCGCCCGGTGACGCGAATCCAGGATACCCCGGACTGCGCGCGGAACCACGACGCCTGACGGCGAACGAGCGCCCAGGTCGCGCGCACGATGCGTTCGAGGAGTTCCTCTCGTGAGATCGCGCCATCGAGGTAGGCCCACGCCTCGGGGACTCCGACGGAGCGATAGGCCTGACAGTCGGTCGTGAGGCCCGAGGCACGCAGCCGCGCGACCTCCTCGACCAAGCCTCGCTCGATCATCGACCGTGCCCGCACCTCGACGGCGGCGCGATGATCCTCCCGCCCGCGCAGAAGACCGAACGTGTGAAACTGGAAAGGCAGCGGCTGCGCCTCGCTTTTCCAGTCGGTGATCGTCCGGCCGCTCTCGGCCTCGACCTCGAGCGCGCGCACGATCCGGAGCCGGTCGCGCGGGTGAATCGCCGCCGCGGCGGCCGGATCGACGAGGCCAAGGCGTCGGTGGAGATCTTCGGACTCGGCCCCGTCGAGCGAGCGACGGAAGGTGTCCGACTTCCCCGGTCCCTCGAAGATCCCGCGCGTGACGGCAGCAAGGTAGAGCGTGCCGCCTCCGGCAACAATGGGCACCCGCCCGCGTCCCACGATCTCGGGCACGAGGCGCTCGACGTCGGCGCGAAATGTCATCGCATCGACCTCGCCGTCGATCGGGACGCAGTCGATCAGATGATGCGGAACCCCGCGGCGCTCAGCCATTGAGGGCTTGTCGGTCACGATGTCGAGTCCGGCGAAGAAGGCGCGAGAGTCGGCCGAGATCACCTCGCCATCGAGGCGGAGCGCCAACTCGACGGCCACCGCCGTTTTTCCCGTCGCCGTCGGACCGAGGAGCACGAGCACCGCGGGCGCGGCGGGCAAGCTAGTCCTCCGCCAACAGGAGCTCGCGGAACTTGCGCAGCTCAGCGCGCCGCGACGGATGCTTCAGCTTCTCGATCGCCTTGATCTCGATCTGCCGAACCCGCTCGCGCGTGATGTTGAACTTGAGCGACACGTCCTTCAGCGTGCGCGGGTGGCCATCCTCGAGTCCGTAGCGGAGTTTCAGGATCTCGCGCTCGCGCTCGTCGAGCTGGTCGAGGGCGCGCGACAGCTGCTCGCGCAGGAACATGCGGAACGTCTCTTTGGTGGGCGACGGCGAAGCAGGGTCTTCGATGAAGTCCCCCAGCGTGTCTTCGTCCTCCTCGCCAATCGGCCGCTCGAGCGACGCGGTGTACTGCGACACGCTCTCGACTTTCTTGATCTTGTCGATCGACATTCCCGTGAGCAGGGCGAGGTCCTCGAGCGTCGGCGCCGAGCCGTGCGACTGGATGTACTCGCGCTTCACGCGATTCAGCTCGCGCACCGTCTCGATCATGTGCACCGGAACGCGGATCGTGCGCGATTGGTCGGCAATCGCGCGCGTGATCGCCTGGCGGATCCACCACGTGGCGTAGGTCGAGAATTTGTAGCCGCGGGCGAAGTCGAACTTCTCGACCGCCTTCATCAGGCCCATGTTGCCTTCCTGAATGAGGTCGAGGAACGAGAGGCCTCGGTTCATGTACCGCTTGGCGATGGACACGACGAGTCGGAGGTTCGAGATGGTCAGCCGGTCGCGCGCCGCGCGTCCTTCTCGAACGAGGGCCTCGAGCTCCTCGCGCGTCGCCTTGGCGGGCGGCAGCTCGCCCTTCAGCTTCTCCTCGAACGACGACGAGCTCAGGAGTTCGGCCGCCTCGCCGCCGCGGTGCACCTGGTCGTCGAGCTCGGCGCGCTCGACCGGCGTCAAGTCACGCGACGTCTTCAGGCGTTTCGCCGCCAGCGTCCCCGCCTGCTTGGCGAGCGACAGCTCGGCGTACGCGCCGATCTCCATCGCCTTCGCCAGCGTGACCTCGCCTTCCTTGGTCAGGAGCGGGACCTTACCGATCTCGCGCAGGTAGGTCTTGACCGGATCCTCGCGGCGGTCGCCGCCGTCGCCCGCATCCCGGTCGGCGCCCCGACCGCGGGCTCGAGCCCCCGGCACCGTCTCCGCGCCTGCCTCTTCGTCGGCCGGCTCGTCGTCTCCGATGAGGTCTTCGGGGTCCGCCAATTCGTCGGCAAGTTCGTCGTCCAGCGCGTCCTCGGCCGCCAGCTCCTCGTCGTCGGCCGCTGCCTCTTCGTCGACGAAGGGTAC
>CAIOLV010000050.1 GCA_903859225.1 uncultured bacterium | reverse complement strand
GATGGCGCAAGAGCCCCCGGCGCGTCGCGCCGAGCCGATCGAAGGCCCCGACCCGCACGAGGGCCTCGAGCGCTTCGCGGTCGAGGCCTTCCGCCTCGATGCGTCGGCACATGTCGAAGAAGGACGCGAACCCGCCGGAGGTACGCCCCGCGAGCACAGCCTCGATGGCGTTCGCGCCGACGTACTTGATCGCTCCCAGACCGAAGCGGATGGCGCCCTCGCGGACGGGCGCAAACGCGCTCGAACTTGCGTTGATGTCCGGCGGCAGGACGGCAATGCCGAGTTGACGACACTCTCCGATGTACTCGGCGACCTTGTCGGAGTCTCCCTGCACGCTCGTCAAGAGCCCGGCCATGAAGTGGGTCGGGTGGTGCGCCTTCAGATACGCGGTCCAATACGAGACGAAAGCGTAGGCCGTCGAATGGGATTGGTTGAAGCCGTAGCGTGAGAACTTCTCCATGTCGTCGAAGGTCGCCGCGGCCAGATCCTGAGTGAGCCCGTTCGCGATGCAGCCATCGATGAACTTCGCCCGCAAGCTTGCCATGATGACCTTGTTCTTCTTTCCCATGGCCTTTCGAAGCGTGTCCGCCTCGGCGAGCGTGAAGTTGGCCAGTTTCTGCGTCATGAGCATGAGCTGGTCCTGATAGATCGGGAGGCCGAACGTGTCTTCGAGGATCTCTCGAACGCTGGGATGGGCGTAGGTGACTGTACGCCGGCCGTGGCGGCGCTCCACGTATTCGTCCGCCATCCCACTCTCGAGCGGCCCGGGTCGGTAGAGTGCAAGGAGGGCGATCAGATCCTCGAAACGGTTGGGCTGGACTCGACGAATGAGCCCCGTCATCCCCGAGCCTTCCATCTGGAAGATCCCCCCTGTCTTTCCAGCGCGCAACAGCTCGAACGTCGGTTCGTCGTCGAGCGGAAGCGATCCGAGGTCGAGGCGGACGCCGGTGTGCGAGGCAAGGAGTTCGAGCGTGTCTTGAATGAGCGTGAGATTCCGCAGCCCGAGGAAGTCGATCTTGAGGAGGCCGATGGCCTCAACGTCGGTCATGTCGTATTGCGTGACGAATTCGTTCTCCCCGACGCGAAGGAGCGGGACGTGCTCCGCCAAGGCGTCGGGCGCAATGACGACGCCCGCGGCGTGGGTCGAGATATTGCGGGTCAGATCCTCGAGGCGCAGGCCGATGTCCACGATGCGCCGCACATCGGGGTTTTGCTCGGCCAGGGTTCGGAGTTCGACCACGCTATCGACGGCCGCCTTGAGCTTCGACCCGAACGGGATGAGCTTGGCGATGTGGTCCGTCTCGCCGTAGGGGAGTCCGAGCACCCGCCCGACATCGCGGACGACGCTGCGTGCGGCCATCCGATCATAGGTCGCGATTTGCGCGATCCGCTCCCACCAGCGCTCGCCGCCGTACTTCGTGCGGACGTAGTCGATGACCCGGTCGCGCCCGCGAATGCAGAAATCGATGTCGAAGTCCGGCATGCTGACACGGTCAGGGTTTAGGAAGCGCTCGAAGATCAGGTGGTAGCGGAGCGGGTCGACGCCCGTGATCTCGAGCGCGTACGAGACGATGCTCCCTGCCGCCGACCCTCGCCCCGGTCCCACCGCGATCCCTTGTTCGTGAGAGAAGCGCACGAAATCCCACACGATGAGGAAGTACGTGCTGTAGGACATCTTGGCGATGACGGCGAGCTCGTACTCGAGGCGCTCGCGCACTTGCGGGGTGATCTCTCCGTAGCGCTTGACGGCCCCGGCGTAGGCCAGGTCGCGCAAATACGCATCGGAATCGCTCACCCCAGGAGGGAGCGGGAACGGCGGGATGAGAATCCGGCCGAAGTCCAGTGTGACGTGGCAGCGATCGGCGATGGTGCGGGTGTTCTCGATGGCGTCCGGCACGTCGGCGAACAGGGCCTCCATCTCCTCGCCCGTCCGGAAGTGGTAGCCGTCGCCGTCGAACGTCCGGTGCTCTGGATCCGCAAGGGTGCGATTGGCGCGGATGTTGATCAGGACTTCGTGGGCGAGCTTGTCGTCCGGGTCGAGGTAGTGAATGTCGCTCGTGGCGACGAGCGGGAGGTCGAGCTTCCGAGCAAGCGCGATGAGCCGGCGGCGAATCTGGGCATCGCGCTCCGTTCCGTGGTGCTGGATCTCGATGAAGAAGCGGTTCGGGCCGAACATCGCCGCGAATTCCTTCGCGACCCGCTCGGCCTCGGCGTCGCGGCCGGCCTGCAGGAGGCGCGGGATTTCACCGGACTCGCACGCCGAGAGCGCAATGAGGCCCTCCGCGCAGCGGCCGAGGAGTTCCTTGTCCGCCCGCGGACGGTAGTAGAACCCCTCCGTGTGGGCACTGCTCACAACGCGGAGAAGGTTGTGATACCCGGCCTCGTTCTCTGCGAGAAGGACGAGGTGGTAGTAGCGGTTCCCTTCCGTGGGAGAGCGATCGTGGCGATCCCCGGGAGCGACGTAGACCTCACATCCGAGGATGGGATGGATCCCGCGGCTTTGTGCCTCGCGGTAGAACTTGACGAGCCCGCTCATTACGCCGTGGTCGGTGAGCGCGAGGGCGCCCATTCCGGACTGTGCCGCACGGTCCAGCAGCTCGGGCAGACGGCACGAGGAATCGAGGACGCTGTACTCGGAGTGGACGTGGAGGTGGACGAATCGAGAGCTCATGGCGACTCCTCCTCCACGAAGAAGACCTTCTCTTCCCCAGGCTCCACGAGACCGAGGCGCCTGCGGGCCTCGTCCTCGAGCGTCTTCGGATCCGACGTCGATGCAACGTCGGCGCGCAACTCCTTCTGCTGTGCCGTCGCTTCCGCCTGCTGTGCTTCGACACGCGCGATCTCGCGGCGAAGCCCAGCAATGGCAACTTGTCGGCTCACGAAGATGGCAGCAAGCGTCGCAACGAGGACAAAGACCGAACCCAGGACGATAGCCCGGCGACGACGCCCCCCCGTTACGCGCTCAAACAGGCTCTTCGCCCTCGCCCATCCCCTCATCCTGGCCTCCGACGGGCCTCCGCGGTGCCGAGGCCTACGGCTTGAAGCGAGCCGGCCACGATGCGAGGTCGAGTTCGTACTCGTACTCAATTCGCAACAGCCGGTTGTACTTGGCGACACGCTCACTGCGGGAGATGGACCCCGACTTGATCTGGCCGCAGGCGGTCCCGACCGCAAGGTCGGCGATTGACGTGTCCTCCGTTTCTCCCGAGCGATGGGACACGACGCTCGTGTACCCTGCAGAGTGCGCCAAATCCATCGTGTCGAGCGTCTCGGACACCGTGCCAATCTGGTTCAGCTTGATCAGGATCGAGTTCGCGATGCCTCGTTCGATCCCCGCTGCGAGAATGCGCGGATTCGTGACGAACACGTCGTCTCCGACGATCTGGATCCGCCCGCCGAGCTTCTCCGTCAGGCGCTGCCAGCCTTCGCCGTCTCCCTCCGCCAGTCCATCCTCGATCGACACGATGGGGAACCGATTCACCCACTCCTCGTAGACGCCGATGAGGTCGGCGCTGGAGAGAGACGCCGTCTTGCCCGAGATCGTGAAGCGATACGCACCGTCCTTGTAGAAGCTCGATGCCGCCGCGTCGAGGGCGATCGCTACGTCGACTCCGGGTCGATACCCGGCCTGCTCGATCGATTCGACGAGCAGCGTCAGCGCGGTGCGGTTGTCCTCGAGATTCGGGGCGAAACCGCCCTCGTCGCCGACACCGGTCGCCAGGCCGCGCTCGCGCAGTCGAGCTTTCAGAGTGTGGAAGATCTCCGAGCACGCCCTGACGGCGCTCGCGAAGGATGCGACGCCGATCGGGAGGAGCATGAACTCCTGGATGTCCACGTTGTTGTCAGCGTGCTCGCCGCCGTTGAGCACGTTCATCATCGGCAGCGGCAAGAGAGGACGCCGTGGCCCGGCGATGTAACGGAAGAAGGGCATCTCGACGCTGTCGGCGGCCGCACGCGCCGTGGCGAGCGACACCGCGAGGATCGCGTTCGCTCCGAGTCGGCGCTTGTTGTCCGTGCCATCGAGCTCGATGAGGACTCGGTCGATCCCCGGCTGATCGAGTGCGTCGTGGCCGAGGAGGGCGGGCTCGATCTCCTGGAGAACGTTCTCCACGGCGCGATCGACTCCCTTGCCGTGGAACGCCTCCGGGTCCTGATCGCGCAACTCGAGGGCCTCCCGCGTTCCCTTTGAGGCTCCCGACGGCACCGCAGCCCGCCCGAACGCGCCGTCCTCCAGATAGACGTCGGCTTCGACGGTGGGCTGCCCGCGCGAATCGATGATCATTCGCGCCTCGATGGCATCGATATACATGAGTCCCCCTCCCTTAGGTTCCGTCGCAGTATAGCCCGGCTTCCCGACGGCAGCAATTGAGTGGGGCCGCCGAAACCCATGCCCCACCTATTGAATAGGCGCATGCCCACGCTATCATTCAGCCATTCGATGGCCCCAAAGGAGTGCACCATGCAATCCCACGAACTCCGCAGGCGGTACCTCGGCTTCTTCGCCGAGCGCGGCCACAAGCTCGTGCCGAGTTCGCCGCTCGTGCCAAATGACCCGACGCTTCTGTTCACCGCCGCCGGGATGGTGCAGTTCAAGGACTACTTCTGGGGACGCGTCGAGCCGAGCTTCCGGCGTGCGACCACGTGCCAGAAGTGCTTCCGGACGACGGACATCGAGGAAGTGGGGCGCACGGCCTACCACCACACGTTCTTCGAGATGCTCGGCAACTTCTCCTTCGGCGACTACTTCAAGCAGGGCGCGATTGAGTTGGCGTGGGAGTTTCTGACGCGCGAGCTCGGCATCCCCGGGGAGCGGTTCGCCATCACCGTGTACGAAGAAGACGAGGAGGCCTATGCGATCTGGCGTGACGTCGTCGGAGTCCCGACCGCGCGCATTGTCCGCCTCGGCAAGAAGCACAACTGGTGGGGCCCCGTTGGCAACACCGGACCGTGCGGTCCCGACTCGGAGCTCCACTACGACACGGGCAAGGAGCACGCGTGCGGGCCGGACTGCCAGGGCGTGGCGTGCGATTGCGACCGTTTTGCCGAGATCTGGAATCTCGTCTTCATGCAGTTCGACGCCCAGGAAGACGGGACGTTCCTTCCACTCGGGCGGAAGAACATCGACACCGGAATGGGGCTTGAGCGGGCGACAGCCATTCTGCAGGGCGCGAAGACGAACTACGACACCGATGCCTTCGCGCCGATCGTCGAGGCGATTGCCGCGAAAGCCGGGCATCGGCTCACGGAAGACGACCTGCGCAACCGCAACACGATCGCCGACCACGTTCGCGGGATTCTGTTCCTTGTGGCCGATGGCGTCATGCCGGCGAACGACAAGCAGGGCTATGTGCTGCGGCGCATCTTGCGGCGCGCGATTCGCGCCGGAGAGAAACTCGAAATGAAGCCGGGATCCCTGGGAACGTTCGTCGCCCCGGTGATTCAGTCGCTGGGAGAGGTGTATCCTGAGATCGTTTCGGCGCGCGATGTCACCGTGCGGCTCATCGACCGAGAGGAAGAGACATTCCGACGGACGTTGCGCGATGGCGAGCGTCGGCTCGACAAGGTCGTTGCCGAGCTGGTGAGAGCCGGGGACAAGGTGCTGCCCGGTGAGGTTGCATTTGAGCTGACCGACACCTACGGGTTCCCGCTCGAGATGACCGAGGAGATCCTCGCCGAGAAGGGGATCTCCGTCGATCGCGCGGGGTTCGAAGGCGCGCTCGGGGCGCAGCGACATCGGTCGAGAGCGAGAGTGTCCGTTCACGCCACGGTTGGGAGGGAAGTGATCCCTGCCGGGAAGGGACCCACCGTCTTCCTCGGCTACGACAACGCCGAGGCAGAGTCCACTGTCGAGAACGTCTTGCCGCGGGACCAGAGCGTCATCGAGAAGTTGGTGTTCCCGGAGTCCCCGTTCTATGCGACGTCCGGAGGCCAGATCGCGGATACCGGAACCGTCGAGAACCTCTCGCGGACGGGGAAAGCGAGAGTCTTGGATGTGTCGAAGAACTCGGAGGGCGTCTTCCTCCATCGAGTGGAAGTCCTCGATGGCGAGTACAAGCTAGGCGATCGGTGTCGACTTGGCGTGGATGTCGAGCGTCGGCGTCGGATCGAGCGGAATCACACCGCGACGCACCTTCTCCATGCCGGATTGCGCAGTGTCCTTGGGGCGCACGCGCAGCAGGCGGGGTCCGAAGTCACGGACCGGGAGCTGCGCTTCGACTTCTCCCACTTCGAGAAGATGACGGCGGACGAGATCGCGCGGGTCGAGGATGCCGCGAACGCGGCCGTGCTCGCTGACCACCCCGTGAAGACCGAGTTGGTGTCGCGCGACGAGGCGCGTCAGCGCGGAGCCATCGGCCTGTTTGAGGACGAGTATCGGGGCCTTGACAAGGTGAGGCTCGTCGAGGTTGACAATGTGAGCAGGGAGCTTTGCGGCGGCACGCACGTGCGTCGCACGGGCGAGATCGGCCTCATTCGCATCGTCTCGGAGGAGAGCGTGGCGTCCGGCGTGCGTCGCATTCGCGCCGTCACGGGCGATGCTTCCCTCGCTCTATTGCGCGACGAGCACGCGCGGAGCGAGCGCTTGCACTCGGCCCTCGGCGAGGAGCCCGAGGCCGGCGTAGAGAAGCTGCGAGCGCGAATCGCAGCGCTCGAGACGGAGGTCGAGTCCCTAACGGCGAGGGAAGTCGCCGCGCAGAGTGAGACGCTCGTCTCCGAGGCCGAGACGATCGGCGCTGCAAAACTGATCGCAGCGCGCGCTGACCTTGCGGCCGACGCGATCAAGGCGCTGGCCGACGAAATCGAAGGGCGCGCGCAACCGGCTGTCGTCGTGCTCGTCGGTACGGCAGAGGGACGCGCGACCGCCGTCTGCAAGGCGTCGAAGAGCGTCAAGGGAGTGGACGCGGGCGCCATCGTTCGGGCGATGTCGAAGACACTGGGCGGCGGAGGCGGTGGAGGCCGCGGGTTTGCCCAGGGAGGCGGCCCCGACGTTGGCCGAGCCGACGAAGCGCTCGCCGAAGGGCGTCGTCTGGCCAGCGACGCGTTACGCGCGGCGACCTAGAGCGGTGGCGTCCGGCGACGGAGGACCGATCCTACGACGACAAGAGGACCGGCATGCAGACGTAGAGGAAGCCCTGATCGGCCGCGGCGATGGGATCGCCGGGCTCGATCAATCCGGCTTTCCGCGCATCTGCGAGCCAGATGGTGACGGTCTCCGACGCGAGCCGCTTGAGCACGTCGATCACGTACTCGGCGCGGAAGGAGATCTCCACCGATTTCGTGGGCGCCTTCTTCAGGCGCACACGCTCCTCGGCTTCTCCCTTGTCCTTCGACGAGGAATGGATTCGAACCGCCGTCTCGTCTGTCCCGCCGTGGATCGTGATTGCCCCGGAGTCCTCGGCCGCCGTGATCTGAATGCGTTGCAGCGCCTCGAAGAGCGCGCGGCGCTCGAACGTCAGCGCGATCGGGTTGTCCCGCGGGATCACGCGCTCGAAGTCGGGAAACTCCTCGCCGATCGTGCGCGCCATGAACGTGACGGCCCCGGCGTGGAAGAAGAGCTGGCCCTCGCCGCGGCGGATATCGAGCGTCGCAGAATCCACCTGACCTAGAACGCGGTCCAGGTCCGTGAGGACGCTCGCCTCGATCAGGTACTCGCCCTCTTCCTCGCATTCGGCGACGTCGATCGTCTTGACCGCGAGCCGATACCCGTTGGTCGCCACCATGCGGAGCTGGTTACCTTTCAGCACGAGATCGACGCCGGTGAGGCTCATTCGCGTCGTCTCTCCCGCCTTCAGCGCGGCAAAGGCCGTGTGCTCGAGCCCGTGATGGAAGTCAGCCACACGAATCGATGCAATCTTCGCGGACGGCAAGGTGGCAATCTCCGGGTAGTCCTCAACGGGGAGCGTTGGGAGGTCGAACGAGGTTTCGCCGCAGCGGAGCGCCACCGTCGTGCCGCTCGCTTCGTCGGTGCGGAACGTGATCTTCTCGTCGGCCGGAAGGTGCGAGGCGATTTGGTTCAGAATCGCGCCGTTCAGCACGGCTGCCTCGTCTCCTCCCTTGTTTTCAATGGGGATCTCGCACCGGACGGCGCGCTCGAGGTCGGTCGCCTGCAAGGAGAGGTGCGATCCGGTGATCTCCATCTTGAGGCCGGCGAGGATGGGCATGCTGCTTCGCGTGCCCAACGCGTAACTCGCAAGTCTCACTCCAAACACGAAATCGTTCTTCGCACAGACGAAGTCCATCCATGACCTCCCTTGTCGTGTGCCGACCTGGAAGCATGATACTCGATCGGTTTGGATGGGGACAAAACCTACAAGCTGCGCCGGCGCTCTCTGCGCCGTCAACGCGCCGATCACAGGTCAAGCTGGCGCGCTCTGCGCCGTCGACGCGCCGGTCACAGGTCGAGCCGGCGCGCTCTGCGCCGTCAACGCGCCGGTCACAGGTCGAGCCGGCGCGCTACTGCCTCCGCGATCTCAGAAACCGACGCGCTGCCGTCCAGAACGTGGACGCGCGGGTCTCCCGACGTCAGTTCGAGGAATCCCTGGCGAACGCGCTCGTAGAACTCGATCGTCTCTGCCTCGATGCGATCTCCATCTCCTCGTTTCCTACCGAGAGCCGTAGCGGCGGGGGCGTCGATCAGGAACGTGATGTCGGCTTCGCGGCCGGATGTGGACTCCTCGTTCAGTCGCTGGATGAGCTCGAGATCGAGTCCACGGCCGTAGCCCTGGTAGGCGAGGCTTGAGAGACGATAGCGACTGGACACGACCGTCCTTCCGGCCGCGAGCGACGGAAGAACCACCTCGCGGACGTGCTGAGCGCGACTCGTCATGAACAACAGGAGTTCGGAGAGCGGAGTCAACGTCTCGCGATAGACGGGTGAGAGGAGGATTCGTCGGACGCTCGCACCGATCTCGGTGCCGCCGGGTTCACCGGTCAGTACGACGTCGACACCCGCGGAGCGCAGGCGTCCGCCGAGAAGTGCGACCTGCGTGGACTTCCCGGTGAAATCGAGCCCCTCAAAGACGATCAGCTTTCCGGAGAGGTCGATGGCCGTCCACCTCCCACGAGGGCGTAGAGGACGAGGAGGATCGCGCCGACCGTGACGCAGGAATCGGCGACGTTGAACACCGGGAATCCGACGACTTCGAAGAAATCGACCACGTAACCGATCGTCAGCCGATCAATGAGGTTTCCCACTGCGCCGACGAAGACGAAGACGAGCGCGAGGCGCAGGAAGGGCCGGCGGCCGCGAAGCACGACGAAGGCGACGACCGCCGCGACGGCGATGACCATTGACACGGCGATGAACAAGGCCGGCTTCCCTGCGAGGACGCCGAATGCACCGCCGCTGTTGTGGACCCGCGTCAGGCGAATGACGTTTCCGATCAGCGGATGTGGGTCGCCAAGCACCAACGTCCTCGTGGCCCACGCCTTGGTGATCCGATCCAGCGCAAGCAGGACGGTAGCGAGAGTCACGAACGCGGCGGCAAGCATGGTGCGGCGAGCGTATCCGAGGGACAGGCATGCGTCAAGACAGGATCAGGGTCGCGCGTTGACGGGCAGCGCTCGGCTGGGTACGGTGTGAGCATGTGAGGAGGGATCATGAAGCGTGTCAGGTTTTGGGCTCCGGGAAGCGACGTGGTGAGAGACGGAGTCCTGGAAGACGGTGTGGTGCGATCGGGCGCGATGCGGGTTCCGCTCGAGGCCGTTCGCCTGGCGGCGCCGTGCATGCCGACCAAGATCGTGTGCGTCGGGCGTAACTACGCCGCGCACGCCGCGGAGTTGGGCAACGAGGTGCCGGAGCGTCCACTCCTGTTCCTCAAGCCGCCGTCCGCGGTGATCGGGCATGGGGAAGCGATCGTCCTGCCGAAGAGCGAGGACGTCCACTACGAGGCGGAGTTGGCCGTGGTCATTGGGCGCCGCTGCCGTGATGTGTCGGCGGAGCGGGCGCAGGACGTCATTCTCGGCTACACGTGCCTCAACGACATCTCCGACCGCGTCGCCCAGAAGTGGGAGAAGAGCTGGGTGCGCGCCAAGGCGTTCGACACGTCGGCGCCGCTCGGCCCGGTCTTGGTGACTCCGGACGAGTTGGAAGAGCCATTCCACGTCCGGCTGCGCCTGAACGGGCAGCAGAAGCAGGACGGTTGGACGAGTGCGTTCATCTTCCCCATTGCGAACCTCATCGAGGAGATCACGTCGTTCATGACGCTCGAACCCGGCGACGTCATTGCCACGGGAACCCCTGCCGGAGTGGGCCGGCTGTCGCCGGGCGACATCGTAGAGGTGGAGATCGATGGGATCGGCATCCTGCGGAACCCGGTGGAGTGAGACGGCGCAAAGGAGGCCCATGCGCGTCAGAGGGATGGTCGTTCTTCTCGCCTGTGTGCTTCTCGGGACTCTCTTTGCGGCTTTCGCCGCGGACGCCCCGGCGGCGCGCACCATTGTGATCAACGAGGTTGAGCTCAATCCGAACGGTCTCGATCGCGATGCAGAGTGGGTGGAGCTCCTCAACGTCGGCTCGACGACGGTCGACGTTGTGGGATGGTCGCTGACCTATGACTACCCGATCGACGGCGTGGAGATCATCGCGACGGAGAGCCTCGTCATCCGTCCGGGCCAGCGCGTTGTCTTCCGCTACGAGGGTCTCCGGCTGCGCAATGATGCGAACACCGTCATTCGGCTCCTGGACGCCGCGGGCGCCGTGATCGACGAAACGCCCGCTTTCCGCGACGTCTACGACAACGCCAAGACGTGGCAGCGGGTTCCTGACGGAGGCGACCCGCTCCTTCCGCTGTGGCTTCTGCGCGATGGGACGAAGAACGCGGCGAACGCCTAACGCCTACTTCGTCCGCTGGGCCCACTCGCCGGCTGCCGCCTGCAGCACGGCCCATGCGGTCTTGTCGACGAAGACGCGCTTCCCGGTGAGTGTGCCGAGGTCGCCGTTCCCGACGTAGGCGGCTCCGAGAATCGGTTGGGCGAACGCCGCGACCTGCGCGCGGAACGCGAGGACAGCATCTGCAGACGGCACGGCGTACATCGTGAACACCTGCGCCACCGTCAGGGTGACTCCGGTGGCCCCTCCGAGGTTTGTTGAGAGTCCGGCGGTGGGCACGAGCAGAACGACGGCCGGGTATGCGTCCTCAGGAGGGAGCGGTGCCGTCAGAAACGCTTCCAGCGCCTGCTCGGACGCCGTCTGCACGTACGTCTTGAGGTGATTGTAGATCGTGACGAGATCCTCGAGCTCCTCGTCGGCGACGCCCGTGAGATCGATGGCGCTCGATCCGTCCCACCCTTGGAGATGTAGGCCGATGGGGACGACGAGCGGGGCGAGGTACTGGAAGTCCCGGCGGTAGGTGAGGTTGTTGGCCTTGTCCTGGACAATGAGATGAGCACCGTACGCCTTCCCGGGTTCGACGGGCACGGGTGGCGACATGAGGTAGAGCTTCCCGATCGAGGCGTCCTCCGCCGAGGACGAGGCCAGGGAATCGACGGCCACCTCTCGTCCATCCACCAGCGCATAGACGGCCCAGGACACCGAAAGATCGACCCGGTGCGGGAGCGGATCGTATTGGAGGATGACCGAGAAGTAGACTGCTGGTTCGCCTGTCCTCGGGTGGACCGCAAGGTCGGCGCTCCAGCGCACTTCCTTCCACGCGGCGGCGGAGGCCGCCAGAGCCGAGAAGATGAGGATCGTCCCAACCACGCCGAAGACGCGTCGCTTCATGGCTCACCGCTGTGCCATTATAGGCCGAAGGGAGCCGCAACTTCGGTGGCCGGCGACAGACCGGAGCGAGACTGCGTGACCTGTTGGCCTAGCTCTGCGATGCTTCCGTGGCGCGGACCACCCGGCCGGAGCCATCAATCCGCTGATGGACACGGGGATTGCCGGCATACTCGACTCGCCCGAATCCGTCGACGCGCACATCGAGCGTTTCCTCGGCGCGGGTGCGAACCTTTCCAACACCGTCGATGCGCACTTCGACGGTGTTTGCCTGGAGACCGCGCGTATCCGCCTCGCCGGTCCCATCGATGACAATCGCGAGGCGATGAACCGTGCCCGCGGCGGTTACACGGCCGTGCCCGTCAATGCCGATCTGGGCCTCATCGCCTTCGAGACCACCCAGATCGATCGTTCCGGCGCCGTCGATCTGGCAGCGCGTCTCGCGCGCTTTCGCTGTACCGAGGGACACGCGCCCCGCTCCGTCGATTGAAATGTGCAGTCGCGTCGCGACGGCTTCCTGGATCGTGATGCGGCCCGCGCCGTCGATTGAGACGCCGAGGGAATCCGAACGGAGTTGGGGCGCATCGATGCTCCCGCTGCCGTCAATGGCCAATCCGCGCAGGGTGCGGGCCGTGACCTCGAACCGGATTCTGATGCCTCTCCAGGAGTGAGTGATGTGTCCGTCGCGCAGACCTAGTTCCAGGACTCCCCGCTCAACGCGAGTCTCGATGTCGTCGAGCAACTCTTCGGGGGCCTCGACGACGATGTGGTCCGCGTCCCCCAGGCGAACATCGACCTCGCCCACTCCGTCGAGACGGATCTGGTCAAACGCGTCGACCTGCCTCTCCTCCCTCTTCTGCGATCCGAGATCCCGACCGAAAATGCCCATGCTCCCTCCTCTTCATGATCCTACCGCGTCATGCCTTGTTATGGCTCTGACAGAGATGAGTGGCCGAACAGTCGCTTCGGGTTCAGGCGGCCGGTGCCTGGCTCCGCCGTGACTACGGATCCGCGTCCGCCGCGGCTTCTCGGGCCGATGCGGCTTGAGCGGCGAGCTCGGCGCCGCGCTCCTCGAGGCGCACGATCGCGGGGACGAACAGGCCGGCGATGCCGAGCAGAAGAGACGAACCTCCTGCGAGGAGGAACCAGACGTTCGGTCCGACGATGTCCGAGAGAGGGCCAGCAAGAGCCAGGCCGAGCGGCATCATGGCGGCGGCTCCTGCCGAAACCAACGTGAACACGCGGCCCTGAAGCTCTGGCGGCACGCTCGCCTGAAGGGCGGCGCCGATCGGTCCGTTGGCCATCGATTGAGCGATGCCAGTGAGTCCCATCGCAACGACCGCCACGGCGAAAAACGCCGAGGGGGCGAGTCCGACGGCGAGTGTTGTCACTCCCATGAGGATGATCGCAGCGAGCGAGGTGACCATCCGGCGACGGAAACCGCCCCACACTGCGAGAATGGCGCCCCCCGCCACCACGCCGACTCCGAACGCCATGTTCGCTGCGGCGAAGTGCGCCGCGGTCCCATGGAAGTGGCGCGAGACGAGCAGCGGCAAGAGCGAGGCGGCCGGAGCCATGAGGAAGTTGAGGAACGCAGCAATGCCCGCGGTAGCGAGAAGGCCGCGCCAGGAGATGACGAACCGGAATCCCTCGGACAAGTCGCGCAGGAACGTCGCTGCGACGCGCGTCGCCTGCCGCTCAAGCGACGGAATCTGCAGAACGAGCAGCGGCAGGATCGCCATGAGTGCGGTCACGACATCCACGGCGAGGATCGCTTGCAGGGGGAGGAACGCGAGGAGAGCGGCGCCGACGGGAGGAGCGACGATCGCCATGGCCCCCTGCAGCGTCTGGTTGAGTCCGGCGACTCGGCTGAGTTGCTCTTCCGGGACCATCAACGTCGTCGACGCTCGCATGGCGGGCCAATGGAATCCGCCGCCAATCGATCGCAAGAAAAGCGCGATGTAGATGTGCTCGACGCGCCCCAGCCCGAGGGCAAACAAGACGACGAGGCCGAGCGTCGTCAGCGCGACGCTTCCGTCGGCGAGGATCATCGTCAGTCTTCGATCCCAGCGGTCCACGAGGGTTCCGACAAACGGACCCAACACGACCTGGGGCAAGACGGCGGCGAGCGTGGCCAGCGTCAGGACGACGCCCGACCCGGTCTTCTCGGTGAGCCACCACACGAGCGCGAATTGCACGAGCTGGCTTCCGAAGAGCGAGAACGCCTGACCGCTCCAGATGGTGAAGAACCGCCCGCGCCAACGGTCGGCTCGCCAAGGAATCCCGTACGTCATGGCCACCTCCGGGTAGTGAGTCGGCGGATCCCACCGCAGGGTTCAATGGGTCCGCCGTCGACAGGCCCAGAGGGCGGTTGAGGCCTCGACACGACCAGGTTACCGTCTCCGCATGATGATCGAATCGGCGCATGCGGCGCCACTCTTGATCTTCGACCTCGATGGAACCCTCTACCGGACGGAGTCGTCGTTCATCCGAACGATGCGCCGCGTGTACGAGGACCACGGCGTCGCGCACCCGGGTGACGAAGCAATCCTCGCCATGGTTGGCGAGACATTCGACACGCTTCTCGACTGGCTCGTTCCGCAGGGGTTTCGCATCGGGCGGTCCGAATTGCAGGACGAGATCGGACGCGTCGAGTTGGAGGCAATCCGCCGGCACGGGGAGCTCTACGACGGGGTCCCCGAGACGTTGCGCGAGCTCGCGCGCCGAGGCTGTGCGCTCACCCTGTGCACCAACGGCGACCGCCGTTACGTGGACGCGGTGATGACGCGCGGCGGAATCGGTGACCTCTTCGCCCGGCTGAGCACGCTCGAACCTGGCGGCCGCACAAAGTCCGAGCGGGTTGGCGACCTCATGCGAGAGAACCCGGATCGGCTGCCCATCATGGTCGGAGACCGCTATCACGACGTCGCGGCCGCGCGTGCGAACGGCTGCACGATGGTGGGGGCGTCCTACGGCTATGCGCGCGAGGGAGAACTCACGGCGGCCGACGCCTGCATCGGCTCGTTCGGGGAGTTGCCCGACATCGTCTTCCGGCTCGCAGGCGTACGGCGTGCCCCGCGGCGCCGTGCCTAGTGCGGCTGCGGCAAGGCGGGCAGGGCGGTACGATCGCAGCGGGCGCGCCCTGGTCGTACGAACGGGGGGCTGAGCGTAGGCCCTGGGGAGACAAGAGATGGATCGTGAACGGATTGCCGAGGGAAGGACGGCCGAGGTCTTCGCCTGGAGTGACGGGCGGGTCCTCAAGTTGTACCGCGCCGGATTCGGGCGGGACGGAGCCGCAAAGGAATTCCGTGTCGCGCGCCTTGTCTCCAACGCCGGACTGGCAGCGCCCGCGGTCTACGATGCCGGCTCGCCTGATGGCGTGCTTGAGCAAGATGGCCGATGTGGAATCCTGGCTGAGCGCATCGACGGGGTCTCGATGCTGCGCGAGATGGCCCGCCGCCCGTGGCGCGTACGCCGCTACAGTCGGCAGTTCGCACGCCTCCACGCCGCCATGCACTCGACGCGGATTCCGTCGCTTCCCGAGCAGCGTCGAGCCATTGGCGGCGCGATCGACCGCGCCGCAGACGTCGCCGGGCCGCAGCTCGCTGGGCGGGCGCGCCGCGCGCTCGCCCTTCTCCCCGATGATGGCGTGGTCTGCCACGGCGACTTCCATCCGGACAACGTCCTCTTGAGTCGACGCGGACCGGTCATCGTTGACTGGGAACCCGTCACGAGAGGCGCCGCAGCTGCCGACGTGGCGCGAACTGTGCTTCTCGCTCGCCACGGCGGGTTCCCGCCCGGCACGCCGTGGCGAGTGCGCGTTCCCATGGCGTTGGCTCGGCGTCTCTTCCTTCGGCTCTACCTCCGCGAGTACACCCGCATCACCGGCATGCCGTGGCATGAGGTCGAG
>CAIOLV010000049.1 GCA_903859225.1 uncultured bacterium | reverse complement strand
TTTGATCCGTACGGCGCAAACGACAGGAAGACGGACTTCATCACCCCGCCCTGCTCCGAAAGGATGATCCGCGCGAGAGACGTCGTGACCTCGATGTCGCGGAACCCCTCCCGATCGAGCGTCACGAAGGTGATGTCCCGCTGCGCAGCGGACGCCGCGCAGGCCACGAGGGCAAGGACAAGACAAGACAATGCCCAAACGATTCGGCGCTTTCCCACAGTGACCTCCCGAGCAGAGAGTATCCGGGGGGGCCGAAGCGCGCAACTCCGTTGAACAGGGCATTCGGATGCACTACACTCGACCCCGCCCATGTTCACTGGAATCGTGCAAGCCACCGGCGCCATCGTGCGCGTCTCGCCGACTTCCGTAGACGTCGAGCTCCCGAGCGCGTGGCGTTCGATGCTCGCCCTCGGTGGGAGCGTCGCCGTCAACGGAGTGTGCCTGACGGCTCGAACCCTGGGAGACCGCTCGTTCTCCGCTGATCTGTCGCCCGAAACCTGGTCGCGCACGACGTTCGCATTTCTCCGCGCCGGCATGGCTGTCAACCTCGAACTGCCGCTCTCAGCGAGCCGCGGTTTCGACGGCCATTGGGTGCTCGGTCACGTCGACGCCGTTGGGCGAATTCGGGGGCTCCATCGGGACCGCGAGGCGTGGTCGCTCGTCGTCTCGTTCCCACCGGACGGGCATCGTTACATTGTGGAGAAGGGATCCGTCGCTGTGGATGGAATCAGCTTGACGCCCTTCGATGTCGGAGAAGACAGCTTCCGCTGCGGCGTCATCCCCGAAACGCACGAGAAGACGAGCCTGCGGGAACGGCGACAGGGAGATCCGGTGAACTTGGAGTACGACGTGCTGGCCAAGTACGTGGAGAGGATGATGCGTCATGTTCGTGTCGATTGAAGAGGCGATCCGTCGCTACGCCAAGGGAGAGATGCTCATCCTCGTCGACGACGAGAACCGGGAGAACGAGGGCGACCTCGTGATGGCCGCCGAGCACGTGACGCCCGAGGCGATCAACTTCATGGTCACGTTCGGTCGCGGCCTGGTGTGCACGCCCATCACCGAAGAACGGGCCCGCGAGCTGGGACTCGCGCCGATGTGCGCGGACAACACCGCCGTCCACGGCACGCACTTCACGGTGTCCGTCGACGCGCGCTCGGGCATCTCGACCGGCATCTCGGCCTTCGACCGCGCGTGCACAATCCAGCTTCTGATCGAAGAGACGACGCGGCCGGACGATCTCGCCAGACCGGGTCACATCTTCCCGCTCATTGCCCGCGATGGAGGCGTCCTGCGGCGCGCCGGCCACACGGAGGCGACCGTCGACCTCGCGCGGCTCGCGGGGCTGAAGCCCGCGGCCGTCTTGTGCGAGATCATGAACGAGGATGGAACTATGGCGCGGCTGCCCGAACTCGAGGCGTTCGCGGCAAGGCACCGCCTTGTGATCGCCAACATCGCCGATCTCATCGCCTACCGGAAGCACACCGAGCGTCTCGTGCGCCGCGAGGCGACGGCCGACCTCCCGACCAAGTACGGCGACTTCCGCATCATGAGTTACACGAGCCCGATGGAAAATGAAGAGCACGTGGCTCTCGTCTGCGGCGACGTCGCCGGCAAGGAGAACGTGCTCGTCCGGGTCCACTCGGAGTGTCTCACCGGCGACGTCTTCGGCTCGTGCCGCTGCGACTGCGGCGCGCAGCTTGAGCGGGCGCTCCAGATGATCAGCGTGGAGGGTCTCGGCGTCGTCGTCTACATGCGCCAGGAAGGGCGCGGCATCGGACTCAAGAGCAAGCTCTGCGCGTACGAGCTGCAAGATCAAGGACTCGACACTGTGGAGGCCAACGAGCGCCTGGGGTTCGACGCGGATCTGCGCGACTACGGGATCGGCGCGCAAATCCTCTGTGACCTCGGGCTGTCGACCATCCGCCTCCTCACGAACAACCCGAAGAAGGTCATCGGCCTGTCGGGGTACGGGCTGACGATCACCGAACAGGTGAAGATCGAGATCGCACCGAACGACTACAATCGCGACTATCTGCGAACGAAGAAAGAGAAGATGGGGCATCGGCTGGACAAGGTCTAGGGGAGAGACGGCACGGGAGGGCGCGATGGGAAAGGTATTCGAGGGCAAGTTCGACGGAAGCGGACTCCGCATCGGCATCGTGGCGAGCCGCTTTAACGACCTGATCACCGGACGGCTGCTCGACGGCGCTCTGGACCGGCTGCGCCGATCGAACGTTCCGGAGAAGTCGACCGACGTCTGTTGGGTGCCAGGGGCGTTCGAGGTCCCTCGCGCGGTCAAGGAGATGGCGGCCAGCGGCCGCTACGACGGCGTCCTCGCCTTGGCCGCGGTGATCCGCGGCGCAACGCCGCACTTCGAGTACGTGGCAAGCGAGATCAGCAAGGGCATTGCGCGTCTCAGCCTCGATGCCGACGTCCCCGTGACGTTCGGCGTCATCACCGCCGACACGATCGAGCAGGCGATCGAACGCGCGGGAACCAAGTCCGGCAACAAGGGAGCCGACGCCGCCGAGGGCCTGATCGAGATGATCAACGTCCTGCGGCAGGTGCGATGACCTACGACCTGGTCAAGGGGATGTACGACATCCTCCCCGAAGAGATCCCTTGGTGGCGTTTGGCCGAAGAAGCCGTGCGCGAGATGGCACGACGCTACAACTACCGCGAGATCCGCGTTCCGCTCGTCGAGCACACCGAGCTCTTCACGCGCGGCGTCGGCGAAGCGACCGACATCGTCACGAAAGAGATGTACACGTTCGAGGATCGTGGGGAACGCAGTCTCACGCTCCGCCCTGAGGGAACCGCCTCCGTTGCCCGCGCCTACCTCACGCACGGGTGGCAGACATCGGACCCGTTCCAGAAGCTCTTCTACCTCGGACCGATGTTCCGCTATGAGAAGCCGCAAAAGGGGCGGAACCGCCAGTTCCATCAGTACGGGATCGAGGTCCTCGGATCCCTCGACCCGAGCGTCGACGCCGAGGTCATTGCCTTCGCCTGGTCGCTCATGGAGATCCTTGGTCTCGGCGGCCTCCGGTTGCGCCTCAACTCGATCGGCTGCGCCGCCGACCGCGAGCGCTACCGCGAGATCCTACGCCAGCACTTCGCCCCGTCGGTCGACCGAATGTGTGTCGACTGCCGTCGGCGCCTAGATGCGAACCCGCTTCGCATCCTTGACTGCAAGGAAGATCGCTGCCAGCCGTTCATCGGCGCAGCGCCGGGGAGCGCCGACCACCTCTGCCCCGAGTGCGCCGGGCACTTCGCCGCCGTCCAGGGCTGGCTCAATCAACTCCATCTCGCCTACGACATCGATCCTCGCCTTGTCCGCGGCCTCGACTACTACACGCGCACCGTGTTCGAGCTCACGTCTTCCGACCTCGGCGCGCAAGACACGCTGATCGGCGGCGGCCGATACGACGGTCTCGTCGAGATGCTCGGCGGCCCCCCAACCCCGGGAATCGGGTTCGCCGGCGGGTTCGAGCGGCTCGTCCTTGTGCTGCAGCAGCGACAGCCTGACGCCATGGAGACCGAGCGCCTCGACCTGTTCCTTGCCACGCTGGGGGAAGAGGGGCGTCAAGCCGGGATGAAGCTCGCAACGGACCTTCGAGCCCTCGGCATCTCCGTTGACGTTGACCACCGTGCCCGTGGGTTGCGCAAACAGATGACCCAGGCGAACCAGCTTCGTGCCCGCCACCTTCTCGTCCTCGGCGAAGAAGAAGCCTGCGCCGGACGCGGCAAGCTCAAGGATATGGACTCAGGCGAAGAGCGCGACGTCTCGCTCGATCCCGAGAGCCTGGCCGAGCTCCTGTTCCCAGCCTGCGACGGCGGCTGTGGCGGCGGTTGCGACTCCCACCCTGATCTCTAGCGAGGTGCTGCGATGGACCTGAAGCTCGTGCCAGTAGAGAACCCGGACGGACTGAACGTCATCCTCGGGCAAAGCCACTTCATCAAGACGGTCGAAGACCTGCACGAGGCGCTCGTGAACGCCGTGCCGGGAATCCGATTCGGGCTGGCGTTCTGCGAGGCGTCCGGCGACTGCCTCGTCCGGCACAGCGGCACCGA
>CAIOLV010000048.1 GCA_903859225.1 uncultured bacterium | reverse complement strand
CACGCCCCTCCACGCGAGCCGCATCTCGAGCAAGCGGGGAGCGACGGCCGCGACGACCAGGTCGTTGAGGGCCGTGCCCGCCACATCGCCCGCTCGATAGGCGAGGCGCATGCGTTCCTCGACCTCGTATTCCCCGCGAGCGAGGCATTCGAGCGCTGGGAGGAGATCGTCGAGCGACGTCTGCGACAGGAATCCGAGGCTGCCGACGTTGACTCCCAACACGGGGATGCCCGTTCCGGCGACCAGCGTCGCCGCCCGCAGGACCGTCCCGTCGCCGCCCAACGCGCAGGCCACCGTCCCCGGCCCGGGAACGACCGGCTGGACAGCGTCCGCGCATTCGACTCGCTGAGATCGGCACCACGCAGCAATCTCAAGCCTGGCACGAACTGCGTCGGGCTTCGTTTCGTTCGTGACGAGGAGAACGCGCAGCCGTTTCATGACGCGATGCTAGCGACGTGATCGGTCGGCATCAAGACGAGAGCCGCGCCGCAACAGCCGCCGGCGTGTCCCGCACCTTGAGCGCGCCGCACTCACATCGTGAGCCCGTCGCCTCACGTCGAGCGACGGGCCGTGTAGCGCCAACGGCAGACGACGCGCTCGATGATGTCGATGATCACGTAGAGAACGAGCCCGAGCAGCGCCATGGCGAGGATCCCGGCCGCCTGCTGGGTCGTATTGAAGCTCGATGCCTTGATGAACGCGCCCAGCCCACCACGGCCGGGGGAGACGGAGCCCGAAATCTCGGCGATGTAGAGGAACGCCATGCCGAGCCCGACGCTCACGCGAAGGCTCGTCAGGATCGACGGCAGGGTCTCCGGAATCACGACATGCCAGTATGTCTGGAAGCGCGACGCGCCGGCGGACAGCACGCTCGTGACGTGCTCCGGATCGATCTCTTTCGCTGCACCGCGAGCGCTCACGAGAAGCTGGAAGAAGATGGCGATGGCGACAATCGCTACCTTGACCGGGTTCCCGATGCCGAACACGAGAAAGAGCAGGAGAATGAACGCCACCTGCGGGATCGGGTAGACGATGTAGATGATGGGCGAGAAGAACCGGTCGAGCCAGCGTTCTTGCCCGATGAGAAGCCCGAGGGGATACCCCGTCGAGAACGCGATGAGGATGGCCAGGACGAGCCGCCAGGCGCTCGTCCAGAAATTGCGGAACAAGAGCGGGCCGAGGCGCTGCATCTCGGTGATCGCTTTGACCGGATTCGGCAGATACTCGACGCCCTTCACCTTGAGGATGACGAGGCTCGCGACCTCCCACAGGCCGAAGAGGAGAGCGAGGCTTCCAATGTAGATCGCGATGCGACCGGCGAACGATCGATCGCGCACGCGGTCTGTCACGTAGGCCAACGCCCTCTTCGCCCGCGGTTTCGCCATCATCGCTCCAACCCGGCGCGCAGCCGCTGGACCGTGTCCGCGAATGCCGCGGTGTCTCGATAGTTGAGCTCCCCCATGGCCGGATTCTCCACGATTTCCTTGATCTGCGCCGGGCGATCGCTGAGTACAGCCACGCGCTGCCCGAGAAACGCCGCCTCCTCAATGTCGTGCGTGACGAGGACCAGGGCGAACGCGTGGCGCACCCACAGTCGGAGAAAGAGGTCCTGGATCCGCTCTTTGGTCAGCGTGTCGAGCGACGCGAGAGGTTCATCCATCAGCATGACGCTCGGCGACGTCGAGAGAGCCCGTGCGACGCCCACGCGGCGTTTCATGCCTTCGGACAGTTCGGAGGGATAGCGGCGCTTCACCTCGCCCAGTCCAAGTTCATCGAGCACCGCCTGTGCGGTCACCCGCGGGTATTCTCTTCCGAGGAGAAGGCTCAGGTTCGCGTTCTGCCACACGGTCTTCCAAGGAAGAAGCCCCGCATTCTGCAGGATGAGCGCGATCTCGCGGCGCGGGCGCGTCAGGGACTCCCCGTTCACCGAGATTGTCCCCGCCGTCGGCCGAATGAGGCCGGCCATGGCGAAGAGGAGCGACGACTTCCCGCACCCCGACGGGCCGATCAACGCGAGGCTCTCCCCTGGCGCGACGCGAAGCGAGAGACCGTCGACCGCGCGGACCGCTGCGGCCTTCTTCCCGTACTCGACGACCACGTCTCGCACGTCGATCATGGGAGCAGGTCGAAGCGAGTGAACTCCTGGAACGTCACGTCCACGTTCAAGTACCCCTTGTGCGCCATCCAATCCATGACGGAGTCAAAAACCTCGTCCGACAGAGGAGCCGGACGCTCAAACTCGGGGATCGACATCGCATCGAGCGTCTGCTGCTGGATCAACGTCTTGTCGGCCCCCTGGAAGAAGAGTCCGAGAACGACATCAAGTCCGACGTTGATGATCTCGTCGCGCGGCGTCGCATTGAGCCGAGTCACCGCCTCATCGTAGACACGCAGGAACGTGGCCACCTCGCTGCGGTGCTTGGTGAGGAAGTCCTCCCGGAAGAGGATGACGCGCGGCGGCGAGACGAACTCGGAGAAATCGGACAAGACGATGAGCTGCATTGGGATTCCGTTGGCCAGCACGAGCGTCGAGATGTACGAGTAGTAGGGTTCAGGCAGGATGGCCGCCGGGATCGTCTTGGCGCCGAACCAGACGGCGAGCTGGAGCATGTCGCCGAAGTACGTGTAGCGCGTCATCCAGGCGCGCGGCGCGCCGTGCGCGGCGAAGAACTGGTCGAGCAGGTACTCCTCGTCCGTCCGATAGGTCACCCCCACGAGTTGCTGGTTCGCGAGAAGGCCGTCGACGTCCGCCGGACCGAACCCCGCGTGCGACAAGAGCGCGAGCCGGAAACTTCCGGACTGCGGCGTGGAAGCCGCAGAGGCCACCGCGACGACCGATCGAGTCGTGCAGTAGTCGAGAACGGCCGATGTGACGTCCGACATCACGGCGTCGAGGTTGCCCGTGACGAGCGCGGTGCTACGCTCCTGGTTGTCGGTGATGCCCACGACGTCGACAGAGAGTCCCGCGGCATCGAACATGCCCCAGGCCTCGGCGAACGCGATCGGAAGCGCCTCCATAACCGGCGGCAGGCTGATCCGCAGCGTCGTCGCGGCCGCAGCGCTGACCGCGCCAACCACTAAGAGAACGCACAGCAGAGCGGCTCTTCGCAGATGTGACATCGGCCTCCCTTTCGTTCTTCGGGATCCGGCGGATTATACCGGCCCCGCGGAGAGTGGCCAACGGGAAGCCCTTTCGGATGCGACGGGGAGTGGATACGATCACGGTTCCATGGATCGGATCTCGACGTGGCTGTGGCGCTACCGCGGACGGGTGTTCGCCGGATTTGTCACGCTCGTGATCGTGGACGGCGCCACCCTCGTCATGCCCCTCGTCATCGGCAGGGCGATCGATGACCTCACGACCGGACGAGCGAACCTGTTGCAGTACGGCCTGTGGATCCTGGGCCTCGCCCTCATCGCTCTCGTGCTGCGCTTCGCGTGGCGGCTTCTGCTCATCGGCACGGCGCGGCGCATCGAGCGCGATCTGCGGGCGAAGCTCTACGGTCACCTCTTGTCGATGCCGGCGTCGTTCTACAACGAGACGCGAACCGGCGACCTGATGGCGCATGCGACCAACGACGTCGAGGCGGTGACCCGCGCCTGCGGCTTCGGCCTGATCACGATCATCGACCCGCTCGTCATGATCCCGGTGTCCCTCGGGATCATGCTCTCGATCGACCCGCGCATGACGCTCTACGCTGCGATCCCGCTCCCGATCTTGACCGTCGTCATGCTGATGTTCGGCCGCGTGATCCACCGCCGCTTCGAGCGGGTCCAGGAGGCGTTCTCCGCCGTGATGGAGAAGGTGCGCGAGAACGTGTCCGGTGTCCGCGTCCTCAAGTCGTTCGCGCAGGAGCCCGGGTCGGAGCGCGACTTCGCCGTGACGAACCAGCGACTCGTCGACGAGAACATGTCGCTCGTACGCGTGCACGGCGTCTTCCATCCGCTCATCGAACTCCTCGGCGGTGCCACGCTGGCCATCATCCTCTGGGTCGGCGGAGCGAGCGTCGTGCGTGGCCGCGTGAGCCTCGGAGACTTCGTCGCGTTTGCCCAGTACCTGTCGATGCTCATCTGGCCGATGATCGCCGTGGGACAGGCCGTCAGCCT
>CAIOLV010000047.1 GCA_903859225.1 uncultured bacterium | reverse complement strand
TCGATCGATGAATACCGCGCCCACGATGGGTACATTGCCTTGGACAAGGTCCTGCGGACGATGACCCCGGCGGGCGTCGTCGCTGAGGTGTCGGCGTCCGGGCTTCGCGGGCGCGGCGGCGGAGGCTTCCCGGCGGGCACGAAGTGGGGTCTGGCCGCGAAGGAAACCGCGACCCCGAAGTACCTGGTCTGCAACGGCGATGAAGGAGACCCCGGCGCATTCATGGATCGCAGCGTGCTGGAGGGCGACCCGCACCGAGTCCTCGAGGGGATGGCGATCGCCGCCTATGCCATCGGTGCCTCTAGGGGCTATGCCTATGTGCGCGCCGAGTATCCCCTCGCGATCGCGCGTCTGGAGAGAGCGATCGCCGATGCGCGCAGCGCAGGATTCCTCGGTGAGGACATCCTCGGAAGTGGCTTCTCGTTCGACCTGCAGATCAAGGCCGGCGCAGGCGCCTTCGTCTGCGGCGAGGAGACGGCCCTCATTGCGTCGATCGAAGGGCGACGCGGCATGCCTAGGCGACGCCCCCCCTACCCCTCGGTTTCCGGTTTGTGGGGCCACCCCACATGCATCAACAACGTGGAAACGCTCGCCAATGTGCCCTGGATTCTGCGCCGCGGCGCGGCGGCCTTTGCCGCCTACGGGACGGAGAAGAGCAAGGGCACGAAAGTCTTTGCACTTGCAGGGAAGATCAACCACAGCGGGCTCGTCGAAGTCCCGATGGGAATGACCATTCGCGAGATCATCTTCGACATCGGTGGAGGGATCCAAGGGGGTCGGGAGCTGAAGGCCATCCAGATGGGCGGCCCTTCGGGAGGCTGCCTGCCCGCGTCCCTAGCGGACACGCCGGTCGACTACGAGGCGCTCAAGGCGACGGGTGCGATCGTCGGCTCGGGCGGGATGATCGTGCTGGACGACGCGACGTGCATGGTGGACGTCGCTCGGTTCTTCCTTGATTTCACACAGAAGGAGTCCTGCGGGAAGTGCACGTTCTGTCGAATCGGGACGAAGCGGATGCTCGAGATGCTCGAACGCATCTGCGCTGGCCGGGGAAGTGAAGAGGAGCTCGGGCGACTGATCGAACTGGGCCAGAGAGTCAAAGCCCACTCGCTCTGTGGGCTCGGCCAGACGGCGCCAAACCCGATTCTCACGACGGCTCGCTATTTCCCCGAGGAGTACACGGCTCATATCCGCGACGGCGCTTGTCCGGCGAAGGTCTGCAAGCCTCTTCTCCGCTACGACATCGACGTTGTCGCCTGCAAGAACTGCAGAGTCTGCGCACGGCAATGCCCTGCGGCGGCCATCGCCGATGGCGCTGGCGAGTTCCAGGTCATTGACCAAGCGCTGTGCGCGAAGTGCGGGCGGTGCTTCCAGGTCTGTCCGTTTGGCGCCGTGGGTGTGGAGACCGGAAAGGTGAGGGCATGATCTCGATCACGATCGATGGGCGAACGGTGACGGGAGCGCCGGACGAAACGATCCTTGAGGCAGCTCACCGCGTCGGGATCGATGTCCCTGCCCTCTGCGCGGAGAGACGCCTGGCCCCGTTCGATTCTTGCGGCGTGTGTGCCGTCGAGGTCGTGGGCCGGGGAATCGTCAAGGCCTGCTCGACGTCCATCGCCGAAGGCATGGAGGTCCTGACCGACTCGGCAGCCGCCCGCGATGTCCGAAAGACGGCGCTCGAGCTCCTGCTCTCGAATCACTGGGGCGATTGCGTAGGGCCATGCCAGGAAGCGTGCCCAGCGCACACGGACTGTCAGGCCTACGTGAGCCTGGCGGGAAACGGCCGCTTTGACGACGCGCTTCGCGTGCTGTACGAGTACCTTCCTCTGCCCGCGTGCTTCGGCCGCATCTGTCCGGCGCCGTGCGAGGATGCCTGCCGACGCCAACTGGCCGAGGAGCCGGTCCAGATCCGACACATGAAGCGCTTCCTCGGCGATCTTCCATCTTCCTACGTACCGTCGGTTGAGACGGCAACGGGGAAACGAATCGCCGTCGTCGGCGGCGGGCCGGCCGGCTTGAGTGCGGCGTACTTCCTGCGGCGGCGCGGACACGAGGTCGTCCTGTTCGAGGCCATGCCTCACATGGGTGGCATGCTGAGATACGGGATCCCCGAGTACCGACTCCCGCAGTCCGTGATCGACCGCGAGGTGGACGTTCTTCAGAAGATGGGGATCGAGTTCCGGAACGGCGTGAGACTCGGCGGCGAGATCGCCCTCGCCGACCTTGAGAAGGACTACGACGCGGTCTTCGTCGGCCTCGGCGCTTGGGGCACCCAACCCATGGGACTTCCAGGCGAAGACCATCCCGGCGTGATGCAAGGGACCGACTTCCTGAGACAGGTCAACGAGGGGCGTCTCCCGCGCCTGCCGAAGAACGTGGCCGTGATCGGCGGCGGAAACACGGCGATGGATGCGGCGCGATGTGCACGCAGACTGGGATCCCACGTCACGGTGCTCTACCGCCGCACCCAAGAGGAGATGCCGGCGCTTGCGCACGAGGTCAAGGAGGCGGCCGACGAAGGAGTGGAGTTCCTCTTCCTGACCCAGCCCGTCGAGTTCGTCGCCGGCCGCAAGAACTTGCGCGGGATCCGCTGCGTCCGGATGGAACTCGGCAAACCCGATGAGAGCGGCCGCCGCCGGCCGATCGAAGTGGCAGGTTCGGAGTTCGTTGTCGAGGCGGACGCGGCTCTCCTCGCCGTGGGGCAGGTCGTCGACTCGTCGTGCCTTGCTTCCACCGGCGTGGAACTCACGAAGCGCGGCACTCCCGTAGTGGACGCGCGTACGGGACAGACCTCCCGGCTGAAGGTGTTCTGCGGCGGAGACATGGTCTCGGGCCCCAGCATCGCGGTGGAAGCGGTCGGGGCAGCGCATCGTGCCTCCGAGGCGATTCACCGCTTCCTCACGTGCGGCGACCCGACGCCTCCGGTTGCGACGTACGCCCACGTGAAGCAGGACGTGACTCGCGCGGACATCGGCAACCCCGCGACCGCGCCGCGCATCCAGACTCCCGTTCGCCCGGTCGCCGAACGAGTTCGTGACTTCGCCGAGTACGAGGCGGGGTTGAGCGGACCGCAGGCCGTCGCCGCGGGCCAGCGCTGCCTCGAGTGCGGGTGCATGGCGTTCGACGACTGCCGACTGCGTGACTACGCTACCGACGCCGAGGCCTCGCAGGCTGCGTACGCGGGGGACACGCAGCGGAAGCTTCGCGACGAACGGCATCCGTTCATTGTCCGCAAGGTGAGCAAGTGCGTCTCTTGCGGACGATGCATTCGCGTCTGCTCTGGCGTCTGTGGCGTTTCGGCCATCGACTTCGTAGGCCGCGGGATCGATACCGAAGTCCAGGCTCCGTTCAACCGGGCGTGGCAAGACTCCGCGTGCGTGGCTTGCGGCGCCTGCGTCGACGCCTGCCCCACAGGCGCTCTATACGACCGAACGGTCCTCGGGAAGCAAGTGCCGTTGGACCTCAAGAGGACCGAGACGGTGTGCAGCCTCTGCGGCGTGGGCTGCGGTATCGCGTCATTGACCCTGAACGGCGCGTACATGGGGAGCCTCCCGTCGAGCAGCGAGGGCGTTCTCTGCGTCCGCGGCCGCTACGGCTGGCACGCCATCAAGGACGTCGCCCGGATCACATCGCCGATGATCCGCTGCGGCAGCGCTCTCATGGCGGTCTCCTGGGACGAGGCGGTGGCCGAGGCGAAGAAGCGGCTCGTTGCGGCGCGGAGAAGCGCTGTGGTCTTTGGTGCGGGTCTTCTCACGTGCGAGGAAGGTTGGCTGACGTCTCGACTCGCCGAGAGCCTCGAGGCGGGGGCTCCGATTTTCGATGTCCGCGCCGCCAAGGGTCGGATCGGCGTACGGCCGGAGGACATCGTCGGCCTGGACGCCCTCGACGAACCCGGCCGCTTGATCGTAGCCGTCGGACCTCGCGGGCCGCATGAGAGAATCGCTCTTGACGTGATCCTCCGCCGCGCGATTCGGCGCGGTTCCGTCGTCCTCAGCGTCGGGGCGGGTGTCCCGGGAGCCCACGCCGAGCTCGCACTGGGCGACCTCGAGCGCCTCCTATCGGAGCTCGGATCCGCTCACGACCTGCCGCAAGATCTGGCGGGAGTCCGTCTCCCCACGAGCCTGCCGGGGCGAGAAGCTCCGGGCATGCGGCGGCCGCTCGTTCTGATCGAAGAGAGGACGATCTCGAGTAGCGCTCTCGAGACCGTCGCTGCGTTTCTTGGGGCAGGCGGGGCGCGTCTGGTCGTTGTCCCCGCGACGGCGAACGCGATCGGACTGCGCCGACTCGGGTTCGGGGAAACATTGGACACGTCCGCACGAGCGTGGCTGGCGGTGGGGGCGGATCCAGTGTCGACGGCGACGGGGCGTCAGTATCTGCCCTGTGTTGAGACCCTGATCGCCGTCAGCGCGACGCAGACGCTGACGACGGCGCGAGCGCATGTTGTCTTCCCAATGCGCCTGCCGTACGAGACTCGCGGGACGATCGTGGCGACGTCGGGCACCAAGCGACTGGCCGCCGTCACAAAGCCCGCCGTCGGTGAGGAGACGTGGGAGGTGCTCTCGCGTCTGGCGGCGGCGCTCGGGTGCGCGTCGATTCCGACCACGTTCGACGAGCTGTCGGAAACAGCGATCGGCGCCGCCGAGAGAGGACCAGACAGCATCGTGGCTGCCGGCGTGACTCCGGCAGGCATCGCGTCGTCCATCGACCAGCGACTTAGCGAGCTCGGCATCTAGCGCGGTCGGACGGGAGAGGGGCGATCAGTGCGCCTAGTTCCGGAGAGAACCTGCCGCGTGTCCTGTTGGAAGGAGACTCGCGGCTGCTGCGGTGACTAGGGCGTGTGTCATGATGTCCCCACAGACAGCTAGCACCACCCGGTGCCAGGACGAGTGGAGGGGCCTCGCCTCTCCACTCGTCCCCTTTTCGCTTCATGTGCACAGCTGAGCTGCCGCGCGCTTCTTCATGGCCCGCCGTTCGGTATCCTCAAGCACCGTGGAGGTCAATCGTGGACTGGAAGGCCTACTACCAGAGCGAGCGGGAAGGCGCAGCGGCGCGTGACGCGGTGCGAGGATGGCTCCTGCGCGACCCGGACCCGGCCGTCGCCTTGGCCGTCGAGCACGGAAGCATTCTGTCGTTCCCTCACACGGCGCTCAGGTACGCCGGGCCGCTGCAGGCCGGCGTCGTCCGCGCGCTCTTTGACGGTCGCATCCGGCGCGTCCTCGCGCTTGGAGTCTTGCACAGCAGCGGCCTCGAAGCCTACCGTGTGGCGCTCGACGAAGAGGCGGCGCCGGATCGCCGCGCTGCGGCGTTCCGTCGAATCCGCGGGGCGTTTCTTCCCCCCGGCCGCTCGCGCGAGACGTCGTACGGGACGGTTCCCGGGTGGGCGTCAGGAAAGGAGGCGGAGCTCATCCGCTCCGACCGGGCGGGCCTTCTTGCTTCGGAATTCTCGCTCGACACGTTCCTCGCCCTCAACGCGGCGGCCGCCGATGTGCTCGGACGGCCTGCGATCGCCGTCCTTCCTGTCTACATTGGGATGATGCGGGATCCACAGACGGGGTCGTTCGCTGCGGCGGAGGCGTTCGCTGGCTGGATCAGGCGGCACGTCGACGATGAGACGGCCGTCGTGGCCACGGGCGACCTTGTGCACTACGGGACCGCCTACGGCGGAGCATGGCTTCCCGGGAATCCGGAGACCTCGCAATCCCTCCGTCTAGCGCTCTTGCCGGAAGTCGAGGGGACACTTCGAGCGGGATTGGTCGAGCGGGATTGGGAAGAAGCCTATCGACGGTCGCGGTCGCGAATCGGAAACGATCAGCGGGAGATCCTGCCCGTCCTGTCGGCGCTTCTTGGGACCGGCGCGGCGTTCTCGCTCCTCTCGTTCGAGTTGTCCGACTACGCGGCGATTCTCGACGTCGCGCCGCCGTGCGTCGTGGCGTCGGCTCTCGTCGAGTTTGGTCGCGGCCTGTAGGCGACGGCCCGCCGTTGCGGGCACGACCGGCGTTCCGTACGCTTCGCGGGCGAGTGGGGCAAGGAGAGCGCGATCGGGACGCGGGTTCGGAGTTCCAAAGGAGAAGACGAGGATGAGCGCGGACAAGAAGAGGCAGGTCGTGGACGACGTCGGCGCGCTCGAGGCGCGGTTGCGAGATGTGAGCCGATATGTGTTTTCTCACCCCGAGGTGAAGTTCGAGGAAACGCTGGCGTCGCGCCGGCTTGCCGAGGAACTGGACAAGGACGGCTTCCACGTCGAGGTCGGCGCGGCGGGTCTTCCGACGGCGCTCCGCGCCGAGCACGCGGCAGCCTCCGATGGGCCGACGGTCGCCGTGATCGCGGAGTACGACGCGTTGCCCGACCTCGGCCACGCCTGCGGCCACAACCTCATCGCTGCGGCGGCCCTCGGGGCGACGCTCGCGCTCGGCCGCATCAAGGCCGAATTGCCCGGCCGACTCGTCTTTCTCGGGACCCCTGCTGAAGAGGGCGGCGGCGGGAAGGTGCTGATGATCGAGGCTGGGCTCTTCCGCGGGGTGGACGTCGCGATGATGTTCCATCCGGCGCCGTTCACCACCGTCGGGCACGGCAGCCTGGCGATCACCGAAGTGCGGGTCGAGTTCCGCGGGGTCGCCGCTCACGCGTCGGCCTGGCCGGAGAAGGGCGTGAATGCGCTCGATGCGGTGATCCAGACCTACAATGGACTGAACGCGCTGCGCCAGCACATCAAGGACGGGGCGCGCATTCACGGGATCATCACCCACGGAGGCGTCAAGCCGAACATCGTGCCAGACTACGCGGCGGCGGAGTTCTACGTGCGCGCGGCGGACACGACGTACCGCGACGTGTTGCTTGAGAAACTGCGCCGCTGCGCCGAGGGTGCAGCCCTGGCGACGGGGGCGACGCTGAGCTTCTCGACCATCTCGGTGCCGTACAAGGCAATGAAATCGAACGCGTCCCTCGACGCCGCGTTCGCCCGCAATCTGGAGCTGCTCGACTGGCCTCTCGACGTGCCGCGTGGCGGCTCGTTCCCGCTCGGGTCGACCGACATGGGGGACGTGAGCCAGTTCGTTCCTTCGATCCATCCGTATCTTGCGATCTGCGATGAGGACGTAGCGGGGCACTCGGGGCCGTTCGCCGAGGCGTCGTGCTCGGAGCGTGGGCATCAGGCGATGCTCGCCGCGGCGAAGGCGATGGCGATGACGGCTGTCGACGCGTTCCTCACACCCGATCTCGTGCGCGCCGCATGGGCCGAGTTTCGCGAGCGGACGTAGACCGCGGGTGGGGCTAGGACCAATCGGGTCGAAGCTTCGCGTGCCCTGAGAGGTAGCGATCTGCGGCCACCGCCGCCGATGCGCCTTCAGCGGCCGCGATGACGGCCTGCTTCAGGTGCTTGCAGAGGACGTCGCCGGCGGCGAATACCCCGGGCACCGACGTTTGCGAGAAGCCGTCGACCGCGAGGCACCCTTCGGCGGACAATTCCGCCTGGCCGCCGAGGAAGTCGACGACCGGGCGCGCGCCTTGCAGGTACAAGAAGACGCCGTTCACCGGCAAGACGAACGGGGCGCCGCCGCGCGCCCTAACGCGCAGGCCGTCGACGCGCTCCGCCCCGAGGATCTCCTGGACGAGCGTCGAGCGGTGCACTTCGATCGACGCGGCGGCTTCGACCTGCGAGACGAGTTCGGCGGGGCCGCGCGGAGCCTCCACCGGGAGAAGAAGGTGCACGCGTCGCGCGAGTCGCGCGAGAATCAGGGCCTCTTCCGCGGCCTCGTCCGTCGATCCGACGACGGCGACGACCTGGTCGCGGAAGAAGAAACCGTCGCACGTGGCGCAGTACGATACGCCTCGGCCGACGAGCCGCTCCTCTCCGGCGAGTGGGGCCGAGCGCCCCATCGACCCGGTCGCAACGACCATCGTGCGGCCCTCGTAGCTGCCTTTGGCTCCCCACGCGGTCTTCACCGGGCCGGCGAGGCTCACGGCCGTCACGCGATCCGTTGCGAACGCGGCCCCGTACCGCTCGGCTTGGCTGCGGATCGCCTCCACGATGCGGGCACCCGGCAGCGGGTCGGCGAACCCCGGGAAGTTGGCGATCTCGCGGCTCATGCCGAGTGCTCCCGACGCCAGGCCCTTGTCGATGACGCGGCACGTCCTCCCCGCCCGCGCGGCGTAGAGCGCGGCCGTCGCCCCGGCGGGCCCTCCCCCGATGATCAGGACATCGACCGGCTGATCCTCTGCCGGACAGACGACGTCAGGCATGGCGGCCTCCCTTCTCTCGTCTCTTCGGGACAGGGTCGTAGCCCCCCGGGTGGAGTGGCTGGCACTTGAGCAGTCGTCGTACCGCGAGCCACCCACCGCGAAAGACGCCGTGCGTTTCGACCGCCTCGATCGCGTACTCCGAGCACGACGGGTAGAAGCGGCAAGAGTGCGGCAAGACCGGCGACAAGAACCGGCGATAGGCACGAATCGGCGCGACGAGGATCGATCGGAACACGCCTTGAGTCTAGGCGAAGCGCTCCCTCTTGACAACTGGCAAGCGGCGCGGTAGACTGCCAGTTGGCAATTACCAGACAAGCTTGCTAAGGAGCGAGAGATGAGACTACTACTGCGAAACAACAGACCTGAGGAGGGATGTGCGATGACCCATCTGCCTGAGGTGCGGCGCGGGCCGTTCGTGATGGAGTCGAACCTGTCGCGGCTGATGGACGAGTTCTTCGGCGACGACGACAGGGTGGGGCTCGATGTTGCGGCGAGCTTCGGACGCACGGACGTGTACGAGAAGAACAAGGAGCTCGTCTTCGAGACGGAGCTTCCCGGCGTCCGTAAGGACGACGTGCAGGTGCGCGTCGAGGACGACCAGCTCGTGATTTCGGGCGAGGTCAAGCGGAAGGAAGAGGTCGAGCGCGACCAGTACTTCCGCATCGGCAGACGCTACGGGAGATTCCAGCGATCGTTCCCGCTGCCGGCGGACCTCGTCGACAAG
>CAIOLV010000046.1 GCA_903859225.1 uncultured bacterium | reverse complement strand
TCGCCACGGGAATCCCGATCGACACGCGCAGAAGCTGGAGGTCGGCGAACGCGGCAGAAGCGACGAGGCGTGCCGCTGTCGTGGCGACGCCGCGCCGTGTTGCTGACGTACGCACCCAGTATCCGAGCATCGCGCGTCGATGCTCGTCCGAGACCTCGTGCACGCCGCAGGAGCCGAGGAATTGGTGCGAGGACGCATCTTCGATCACGTAGTTGAACGCACGCTTCCTCTCCCACGCTAGGATCCACCACTCGACGTACTCCCGTGCCTCATCACGCGAATAGCCGGGATGGCACCAGGTTTCAAACGGCGCGATCTCGGAGATCGACTCGCTCACGGCCGCGTGAAGCGGCTCTGCGTCCTCAGCGCGAAACGCGCGCACCCGTAGTATGTCTCCCAAGATCTCAGTTCTCACAGATTCCTCCTGTTGGCAGTTCGCAGTTGGCGCTGCACATCTGGGCGCCTGCCTCGCGGCCCTCAAGGCACTCAACCGCCGCACTGCGCACCACGCGCCGCAGCACTTCGAAGTGTGCAGCGCGCGGCGTCTCTGTACCATCACGCCATGAACCGTCTAGAGTCCATACGTCGGGAGGTGGACTCGATTCTCCTCCACCTCGTCTCCGATGAGGACCGCCGCTGCGGCTTCGTCCACCTCTACGGGGTGTCGCTTACGGCGACATGGCTCGCCGAGAGACGAGGCCTCGACGTCGAGCTCGCCGCAGTCGCCGGGATGCTCCACGACCTCGCGACGTACGCCAGTGGAGACTCGACGGACCACGCTCGGCGAGGCTCCGAACTCGCAACGAGGCTCCTGAACCAGTTGGGCCTCTTCTCGCGCGAGGAGATCGCGGCGATAGCCCAAGCCATCGCTAGACACAGCGACAAGGCGTCTATCGACGGGCCGATGGATGAGCTCCTCAAGGACGCCGACGTCCTCCACCATTGGCTCTACGACCCCGCGCTCCCCGCTCAGGCGTCACACGCCGAGCGTCGCGGGAGATTGCGGGAACAGATGGCACGGCGGCTCCATTCCGAGTGACACAGACTGCCTCTCACCGCAGAGCGCGCGGAGAACGCAGAAAAGGCAGGTCGTCTAGAGGAGACCACACCGCTGGCGCCGTGTGGACCACGCTGCGCAGCACTCACGAAGTGAAACTCGCGCTGTCTCCGCGCTCTCTGCGACCTCTGCGGTGGTCAGTTCTGGCTTCTAGGGTGTGTCGAGGTTGTCGAGTCCGAAACGGATGCGGACGATCGTCGGCGAACGCATCTCGAAGCTGCGAAGCATGAACCGCCCGATCTCCCGCGTATGGGCGATGTGATCGCCTGAACACGGTGTCGCGTCGACGTTGCCGATCGAGACAACGCGGATCGTCTCTGCGTCGGGCGGCACTTTCCATAGGTCCAGGTGCCGTGCGTCGCGCCGCGTGATGTGCATCACGCTCACGCGGTGGTCGCGGGCAATCTCGGCGTTCACCGCGTCTTCGATCGCGCGACCGTCATCCGGCCCGAGCGGCCGCGCCACGTCGTAGTCGCACTTCGTCTTCTTGTCGCCGAGATGAAACTCGAGGTTGCGCGGCGAGTCGTAGAGCCGCCGCATGACAGCCGTCAGCAAGTGCTCCGCCGTGTGCATGCGGGCGAGGTCGGTCGCCCTGTTCTCGCCTATCAAGAGCGACGCGGACTCCGAAGAGCCCGCGCCATCTTCGCACGCAGCGAATTCCATACGCGGCCTAGGGGAAGATCCCGCGCTTCGTGTAGACCGTATGCAGGCGACGCAACGCGACGATGTACGCCGCCGCGCGCCAGTCCGTGTCGAACTCGCTTGCGGCAGCTTTCACGCGCTCGTAGCCGCCGAGGATGCGCCGTTCGAGCTTCGCGTCGACCTCCTCGAGATCCCACGACTCGCTACGCTTGTTCTGCAACCACTCGAAGTAGCTGACGATGACTCCACCCGCATTGCAGAGGACATCGGGAATCAGATCGATCTTCCGCTCGTGCAGGATGCGGTCCCCGTCCGGATCCGTCGGGCCGTTGGCGCCTTCGGCGACGAGGCGGACCGTCAGCAGCGGGGCGGTCTCCTTCGTGATCTGACTCTCCAGTGCGGCCGGGACGAAGATGTCGGCCTTCGTACTCATGAACGCCTTGTGGTCGACAGGCTTGGCTCCCGGGAACCCAGCGACGCCGCCGCGTGCGGCGACGTGAGAGGACAGAGCTTCAGGGTCAATCCCCGAGGGGTTGGCCATCGCGCCAGTGTGGTCCTCCACCGCGACGAGCGTGGCTCCGAAAGGCTTCAGGAGCCGGGCCGTCCACGATCCCACGTTTCCGAAGCCCTGCACGAAGTACGTCGCCTTGGACAGGTCAAACCGTCGGTCGCTCGCCCACTGCTCAATGCAGTAGACGACGCCCTGCCCCGTCGCCTTGTCGCG
>CAIOLV010000045.1 GCA_903859225.1 uncultured bacterium | reverse complement strand
GGCTTCCTTCTCGATGAAGCTCATCGGGATGAACAGCGGGAAGTAGGCGTTCCTGTGCCCGGTCGCCTTGAAGCGGCGGTCCAGGGCGGACTTGATGCCTTCCCACAGCTCGTAGCCGTAGGGCTTGATGATCATGCAGCCGCGCACGGGAGCGTTTTCCGCGAGCTCGGCCAGCTTTACGACGTCCGTGTACCAGCGCGAGTAATCCTCGCTACGCGGCGTTACGCCTTGCGTTGCCATGCTGTCCCTCCCTTTCCTCACGGATGAGATGTAGAAAACGGCGTGGCGCCGCGGCACGCGCACCGGTGGCGCCCGTGCCGTAAGCGCCTGCGCCGCAAGTGTACTGCGCGCGCAGACCGAAGGAAACTGGCCGCCTCTTGACGAACGGCGCGCGGAGGTCTACGGTGGAATCATGGCAACCGAAGGCAATACGACGTTCTTGCCAATGAAGAAGATCGTTTGCCCGACCGACTTCAGCGAGCCGGCATGCAGGGCACTCAAGGCCGCGGCGGAGATTGCCGCGGCGGCAAAGGCCGAGCTTCTTCTTGTCCACGTCGTCGCACCGATTCCGGCGCTCGACGGCCCGTCCGGCGCCCCGGCGTTCGACCTCGCGGGCTACCAAGACGAGCTCGTGCGCAGCGCCAAAGCGGCGCTCGAGGAACGCCGACGGCGACGCGTTCCTGAGTCGGTCCGCTCGCGGGCCATCGTCACGATCGGCGACGCGGCCCACGAAGTGACGCGGATCGCGACGGAGGAGGGCGCCGACCTCATCGTGATCGCGACGCACGGTCGCACGGGCTGGCGCGAACGCATCTTCGGGCAGGTAGCGGAGAAGGTCGTGCGCCTGGCGCGTTGCCCGGTGCTCACGGTGCCCTGTCACCCCGAGTCCGCGGCCGCGCCTCACTAGGGGTGGGTCAACAGCACGAGGCTCCCGGCCATCACCATCATGCCGACGATCAGGCCGACGATCGACCAGTGTCCACGATCGAAGTCGCGCGCCACGGGAATGAGTTCGTCGAGCGCGACGAAGACCATGATCCCGGCGACGGCGGCGAGCGCATAGCCGAGAACGCGATCGGAGAGGATGGGCGCGAGGACGGCGGCAGCGAGGCCGGCGCCCACGGGCTCCGCAAGCCCCGATAGCGCGGCCCACGTGAACGCCTTCCGGCGACTTCCGGTCGCAGCGAGGATGGGCACCGCAACCGCAATTCCCTCCGGGATGTTGTGAATGGCAATCGCGGTCGCAATGGCGAATCCAACGGATGGGTTGTGGAGCGCGCCGGTGAACGTGATCATGCCCTCGGGGAAGTTGTGGATTCCGATCCCGAGCGCGACGAAGAGGCCCGTCTTCATGAGTTGAGCCTTCCTCTGGTCTTCGGTGCGACACACGTGCTCGGCCAGGTACTCGTGCGGAATGGCGACGTCGATGAGGAACATCACGCCCATGCCGAGGAAGAAGGCCGCTTGGGCCGGAAGGAACCCGAGGACGTCCACGGCCCCGCCGAGTAGCTCGACGAACGAGACGTAGACCATCACACCACCGGACAGACCGAGCGTGAACGCCATGAATCGGGGACCCGGCGTGCGCGTCCGTATCGCCACGACGGCGCCGATCAGCGTGGACAGGCCCGCCAGCGTCGCCAGCAAGAGGCCAAGCCCCACGCCATGTCCCATGCGTCCCTCCCGTTCGACGGAGCAGCGAGCCCGAGCAGCCATCGTACCCCAAGACACAGCGCCCGCGCGGAGCGGTGACATTCGACCACCTCGCAAGGGGCAGAGGCCTGGCGCGCGCGCCCCACGCGAGTAAGCTCTGGCCATGAACAAGCGTGGGTACATCGCCATCGCGGTCATCGTCCTCGTCGCCGCCGCCGCGGTCGCCTATTTCGGCTTCATTCGCCCGTCCGCGGGCGAGAAGTCCGCCGCCTCGGCCAAGGGCAAGATCATCGTCGCGCTCGATGCAGGGCACGGCGGGAAAGACCCCGGGGCCACGTCGGGTGACTTCAACGAGAAGGCAGTGAACCTCGCGGTGATGAAGAAGGTCGAGGCTCTGTTCGCGACCGACCCGCAAATTCGCGCGGTCACGACGCGATCGGTCGATGTCTACGTGCCGCTTGAAGAGCGGATTCGCGTCGCGGAGGCTGGCGGAGCCACCGTCTACGTCAGCATGCACGTCAACTCCTTTGCCCAGAGCGACGTCTACGGCGTCGAGACATGGGTCGACACGACGCGGAAGGACTCCGATCCAAGCTGGACCCTCGCCGCCATGCTCGAAGACGCGGTGACCGGAGCGACCGGCGCGCGCAATCGCGGCATCCGGACGCAGGAGTCGTACCTGCAGCGAACGACGATGCCGGCCGTGACCGTCGAGATGGGCTACATCACGAACCCGGCCGAGCGTGCCCTCTTGTTCGACTCGCTGTACCAGGACAAGCTGGCCGCAGGCATTGCCTCGGGCATTCGCCAGTTCCTCGCCTGGCGCGCCGCGAATACGCCGACCTCGACGACGCCGGCCACCACGACGAAGACCACAACGCCCGCCACGTCGACGACCAAGACAACGACCCCGACGACGTCGACAGCCAAACCGAAGCCTTAGGCTGACCTGCTCGCTGGGCAGCTAGGCATCCGGCGCGTTCCGCCGGATGCGGCTGGAGTTCTTGACTGGCCGAAGCTGGGGGAGTGTCTACGTGCTCACCCTAAGTGCGGCCCGCGCTTTGCGAGGGAGGGCGTTGGCCGACCTCCGGGAGGCTAATCGAGACCGAGAGCGGGCCTCGCTCTGCGAGGAAGGCCGGCGATCACGAGGTCGTACGACTCGTCAATCCACTCGGCGAGTTCCTCATCGATGACGTTTCGATCGAGGACGACCGTGTTCCAGTGCTCCTTGTTCATGTGGTAGCCGGGCCGCACGCACGGATGCTGTCCTCGGAGGAGCTGACCGTACGCAGTTCGAGCCTAGACGGCTAACCATCCGAAGCCGGACAAGGCCAGGAGAACCGCCGGGCGGTTCTCCCTAGCTACTCGCCGGAGCGAGTAGCCACCCACCTTGAACACGTGGGGTTCCGGACCGAACGGATGGTCGCCTGTCTCGGCTTCGCCGTGACAGGTTAGGAGAACCGCAGCGCGGTTCTCCCTAGCTACTCGCGTCGCGAGTAGCCCAGCTCCGGGCTTGGAGAGAAGAAGGCGCCGCAGGGAATCGAGCGTCATTCTTGCGAGGGATTCCAGGTGAGCTCGGGCGTCCGCCGAGGCACGAGCCGGCGGAAGGGATGCTGCGGGTACCCGAGCACGAGGATGACCTGGGCGTTTCGGCCTTCGGGCAGCCCGAGCATGCGCCGCACCTTGCGGCTGCGTTCAAGAACGATCTGGAAGAAGCCGATCTGGCAGGTGGCCAGACCCTGTCGCTCCGCCATCAGCATCAGGTTGTAGGCCGCGAAGATGGCGTCGTCGCGCGCGAAGGGCCTCCGGCCCCGCGTGTGCCCGACGAGGACGACGGGGGCGTTGTGGAACAGGGGATCCCGCCCCTGGGACCAGCGATCGAGCATTTCGTCGCCGAGCCGCACGCTGCGGGCGGCGTTCTTGACCAGCTCGCGCCCGAGGAAGAGACGCAGGACGAGACGCGTAACCGGGTTCTTTCCCAGCCGTCCGAACCGGCGGATTTGGTCGATCGTCGCTTTCGACAACTCGGTGATGCGCGCGCGGTCGTCAATCGCCGCCCAATCGACGTCCTGGCTGTTCCCCGCGGACGGGCCCCAACGACTCGAATTGACGAGGTCGCGCACGACTTCGCGGGCCACGGGCCGCTCGGCAAAGGTTCGCGTCGAACGCCGCGCCCGCAGGAGGACCGTCAGTTGCTCGGCCGTCGGCTCGCGGCCGCGGTCAATGAGGGGGCACTTTTCGAGCGGGAACTGGTCGTGGTCGATCGCGTCGACCGGGCAGACCGAGACGCATTGTCCGCAACCCCAGCACGCGTCCGGGCGCACGGCAACCGAGGTGTCGTCATGGATCTCGAACACGCGGGCTGTGGAGCAGACCTGAACGCACGCTCCGCACCGAAGGCACGCCGTCGCATCGACCTTGATCTGGCTCATCCGCCTCCCCTCTGCATCGAGTCTAGTGGGAATCCCGCTTCCCGCCGCAGACGCCGCGCGAGCTCGGAGGGGACGAAGGGCGCTCCCGCGCCGGCCACGTGTCCGAATCCGGCCGCACGGACCCGCGTAGCCTCCTAAGGTATGGAAGAGAATGGGTTCGTCGACCGACTGCTCTCCGAGGCCTCCTTGGACGCGATCGACTTCGCGAGCGACGTCGAGCGGCTGCTGGCCGAGCAGGTCGTCTTCCTGCGCGGCGAGCTCGAGACGTGCCGCAGCGAGGCCGTCGTAGGCGCCCACGCCGTGGTCAGCGAGCTCTACGCGCGCATCGGATCCCTCGAAGAGGAGATCCGCTTCCTGCGCGGCCAGCTCACTACTCGGCCGAGTTGAAACGGCCTTCACGTTCGCGTAGCGTTACGACGCCATGGCCAATCTGGAGATCCCTCCTCATCTTGCGAAGGCGCGCGTCGAGCGGGCCGAGCTCGAGCAGCGCTTGTCGGACCCGACAGCGTACGCTCGCCCGGACTACCGCGAGACCGCACAGCGCTTCGCGCGAGTAGGGGATCTCATCCGCCTTGGGGACGAGTGGCAGAAGGTGTCGGCATCCATCGCCGAGATGGAGGATCTGCGCAACACGGACTCCGAGTTGCGCGACGAGCTGACGCAGGCCATCGAAGCGGACCGACGGCGCCTCGACGAGCTCGCAAAGCAGTTCCGCCTCCTCCTCGCTCCTCCCGATCCAAACGACGAGAAGAACGCGATCATCGAGATTCGCGCCGGCACGGGCGGCGATGAATCAAGTCTGTTCGCGGCGGATCTCTTCCGCATGTACGCCCGCTTCGCCGAGAAGCTGCGCTGGAAGACGTTGCTCCTCGACAGCAACACGACGGCGGTCGGCGGGTTCCGGCAGCTCACGTTCTCGGTGGAAGGCAAGGGCGCCTACAGCGTGTTCCGCTATGAGTCGGGCGTCCACCGCGTGCAGCGCGTTCCGGAAACCGAGGCGCAGGGACGGATCCACACGTCGACAGCCAGCGTCGTCGTACTGCCCGAGGTCGAGGACGTGGAGATCGAGATCGATCCGAACGACCTCAAGATCGAGACCTTCCGCTCTCAGGGCCCCGGCGGCCAGAGCGTCAACACGACCGACTCCGCGGTGCGCATCACCCACATTCCCACCGGCATCGTCGCCAGTTGCCAGGACGAGAAATCGCAGATGAAGAACCGCGCTCAGGCGATGCGCGTCCTGCGCGCCCGCCTCCACGATCTCCACGAGCAAGAGAAGCAGGCCACACTCAAGGCGACGCGGCGCGCCGCCATCGGGTCGGGCGACCGCAGCGAGAAGATCCGCACGTACAACTTCCCACAGAACCGCATCACCGACCACCGCATCGGGCTCACCCTCTACGATCTGACGACGGTCATGGAAGGCAACATGGAGCCCCTCGCCGACGCGCTCCGAGCCCACGAGGCCGACAGCGCGCTCGAAGAGTGAAATCGCGGCAGCAACTGCACTCCAGCGCTCGCTCCGCTTGACAGTCCAGAGAGCGCCCGATACTATTGCCGGGCTTCACTGGGTCTGTAGCTCAGCTGGTTAGAGCGCTCGCCTGATAAGCGGGAGGTCCCTGGTTCGAGTCCAGGCAGGC
>CAIOLV010000044.1 GCA_903859225.1 uncultured bacterium | reverse complement strand
GACGTTGCGGCGATCCCCTATCCGCACTTTGCCAAGACGATCGCGCAATTGAAGCGCGCCGGACTCCTGGTCACATCGCGCGGCAAGACGGGCGGGATCCTCCTGGCGAAGCCGGCGGATGAGATCACGATCCTCGACGTTGTCCTTGCCATCGACGGACCGGGGACTCTCAACGACTGCCCGCTGTTTCTCAAGGCGTGCGACTGCACGCGGCTCTGCTCGTTGCACGGGTTGTGGCGCGAGGCGCACGACGCCGTGGTCGGCTTCCTGACGAGCACGACCATTGCCGATGTGGCCGCCGCCCGCGCAGGCGCGCTCGGCGTCTCCTAGGGTTCCTCTCCATTCCTCCACGGCTTCTTCACAGGTGGGATCTACTGTCACCCGTATATCGGACATCCATACCCGAAATACCGTATCGTAGGGAGGACGATGTCCGACGAGAGGCCTGACCGGCGGCGCGGCGGTCGTGGGATGGATGGAACGGAGGTGGCACGAAGATGCGGAGATGGGCAGCGAACCTGGTGCTCTTGCTCGTTGTTGGGCCGTTGTTCTCGTTTGCCGTGGTTGCGAGTGAGGGGACGGGTGAACCCGTCGCATTGCCTGCGAACGGCTCATGGTCGGTCGCGTCGGACATGCGGGTCGATCCGATTCCTACAGCGCCTGGATCCATCGAGATCCGCGGGATCGGCACGTTCACGTACGACCCAACGACGATCACGTCGCTTCGTGCGGATCTCTTTGTCGCCGGGCGCTTCTCGGCATTAGACGTGCTCGTCCAACTCGCTCGCTCGGGGCAGATCGAACTCCAATACGCCTACGATGAGACCGCGGCGACGTACGTGATCCAGTCGATCAACGGACTCGACGGCTGGTGGTATGACGTCCGCATGCCAGGCGGCGCGTTCGAACGCACCGCTCTGCGGATGGACACGTACCCGATCAAGGAAGGCGCGGCGCTGTACCTCTACCTCGAGGATCCCGCTCGGCTCGCCGCGATCGAGGCGAGCTTCCGAGAGGAGGCAGCCCGGTTGCGCGCCCACGGCGGCGAGTTGATCGTCCCCGTCGTCACCATCAAAGGGCCTCGCTCCACCGTCACGTTCAACGATGTCGCCGTTACGTCGCACGACGTTCGCCCGGACATCTTCCAGCCAGGAGCTATCACCGCCCTCGACGTCCTCCTCAGCCTCGGCGAGCAAGGCAAGATCGCCGGTCTCGAGCTGACCTGGCACGCGACGGTTGGCGGAGTCGCCAACGTCAACCACTACATGGTCGATTGGATCTCGCTCCCCGACGTCCTCGGAGAGAAGGACTCGCTGTGCGGCTACATGGACGCGGCGGCAACGGAAGGCCTGCGCGGCTTCCTCACCCCGCACTCGCACGCGACGACGGAGATCCACCTGCCGTCGGACAGCGAACTCCTCGTCTCTCCAGGCTTCGTCGAGTGGCAATGGCTCTGCGCGTCGTCCTAGGGCCGAGCGGCTGCCGCAGCGCAGTCAAACGTTAAGAAGGGGTTGGAATGAACTGGATTCTACGTGCGAACCTGAAGCGCCGGAAGGCGCGCCTCGCGCTGACGATCGGCGGCATCGCCGTCGGCGTCGCCACGCTGTTCGCCCTGTTGTCGTTCAGCGCCGGGATCTCGACAGCGCTCGAACGAGAACTCGACGGCCTCGGCGCCCACATCATCGTGCTCCCCATTGGGTGTCCGTACTCGCTCACCCTCTCGCTCATGCAGGGCGCGGACACGATCGAGTACATCAGCGAGGACTCGCTCCCTGGCTTCCGCGCGGTGGACAACGTGCAGATCGCTGCACCCGTCGTCGTGGGGCGAGCCAAAGTGAACGGCACACTCACGCCCGTCTATGGCACCGACATCCAGACGGCGGCTCTGAAGAACTGGGACCTCGCGTCGTTTGACGGCGCCGTCGTCGGCAGCAAAGTGGCGACCGACCTCGGGTTGTCCGTTGGCGATTCGGTCAACGTAAGCCTCTACGCGCCGATCACGATCCGGGTCGCGAAGGTCCTGCCGGTGACCGGAGGGCGCGACGACACATTCGTCTTCCTACCGCTTGCCGACGCACAGCGGGTGCTCGGTCTCCAGGGCAAGCTCTCTGCCGTCCTTGTGCGCACGGCCGACGTATCGCGCGTCTCGGAGACGCGGGCGGACCTCGGACACATGATGGGCGTGCAGGCGATTCCGCCCAACGAGGTGTTCGACACCCTCGTCGGGATCCTCGCCACCGTCCGCCAGACGATGATTCTCATCGCGGGAATCGCTATCGCGGTCGGCGTCTTCACCACGATGAACACGATGATCATGTCGGTCCAGGAGCGACGCCGCGAGATCGGCCTCCTCCGTGCCGTCGGCGCCACGCGCCACGAGGTGTTCAACCTCTTCTTGACAGAGTCGGTCGTCGTCTCCGCCATCGGAGGCGTCGTCGGTCTCGGCATCGGCTACCTGGCCACCCTGCTTCTCCCGCGTGCCAGCGGCATGGGTCTCGACGCCCCACCCCAGTACTCGTTCGCGTTCGTCGGAATTTGCCTACTGGTCGCGATCACCGTGGGCGCGGTTTCCGCCGTATACCCGGCCATGACCGCCGCACGCATCCAGCCGATCCGCGCACTGAGGGAACTATGATCATCGAACTGAAGAAGGTCTCGAAGCAATACGGGCAGAACGGCATGAGCTTCTGGGCGGTGCGCGACGCGGACTTCAGGGTCGCGACCGGCGACTTCCTCTCCATTGTCGGCCCGTCCGGCTCTGGCAAGTCCTCGCTCCTCCACCTCGTAGGCTGCCTCGACCGCCCGACGTCGGGCTCCGTCCTTGTGGATGGAGTCGCCGTCGACCGATTGTCTGACGCCGAACTCAGCCACGTGCGGCGCGACCGCATCGGCTTCGTCTTCCAGCAGTTCTACCTCAACGATGCGATGACCGCACTACAGAACGTGCTCCTGCCGCTTGAACTGGCGCGCACCAAGGGGCGGGTCGAGCTCGCCCGCGCGGCGCTCGCCGATGTCGGCCTCTGCGACAAAGAGAAGAGCTACCCGTCGCAGCTCTCGGGCGGCGAACAACAGCGCTGCGCGATCGCGCGCGCCCTCGTCAATTCGCCTGAGATTCTGCTCGCCGACGAGCCGACGGGCAGCTTGGACTCCGAGTCGGGCAAGAGCGTCCTGCAACTGATGGAATGCCTTCATACAACGCGAGGCCTGGCGCTGGTCGTGGTGACGCACGATCCAACGGTTGCCGCACGCGCGCAGGCTCACATTTCGATCCACGATGGGAGGATACAGTGAACAAGACCATGCTCTGGGTGGTCCTTGGCGTAGTCGCCGTGGCAGGAATCTCGGCCTTCGTCTTCCTCGAGTTGGGGCACCCCCGCGTCGCCGGTGCCCCTGCCGCAGCCGCCGCCGTTGCGGCGCCGGCCACCGCTGCAACGGTCGCCACGGCAGCAGTCCCGGCGGCCCCTTCCGCCCCGGCCACTTCGGTTCCTGGCGCCGCCGCCGGTTCCGCCGACGCGCAATCAATGGCGACGTCCGAACCCGTCTCTGCGCCGGCTGCGGCGACCTTGTCCTCGACCCCGACCGTCGACGAGTTGATACAGAACGCCGCCGCGTACGAGGGGCAACCTGTCGTCCTTCGCGGGACGATCCTCACGCAATGCACGGCCGGGTGCGAGTTTGCGCTCGATGACGGTACAGGGGCGCTATCGGTCCAGCTCGAGGGAAAAGGGAAGGACCGCTTGATCCCACTCAACAAAGTCGGGAAGAAGATCGAGGTTCACGGCGTCTTCCGCGCAACGCCCCGCCCTCAGATCGTGATCGAGGATCCCAACGGGTGGCAGTTCGTCAAGTAGTCGCAGGGAGGGGACACATGCGGATGAAAAGCACGATCGCCGTTCGGGGATTCGGTGCACGGGCGTGGGCGCCGCGCCTCGCGCCTTGGCTGCGGGGCCTGACGTTGATCGCCACGGTTGGGATCCTCATCGCCTCGTTCGGGTGCACGCCGGTCGGCACGCCCGGTACGAATCCAAGCCCCGGCACGGATCCGGTGCCCGGCCCGACGCCAACCTCAGGACCCATGGCCGCCGACGTCGTCATCCTCGACGATCCGACGGGCGGCACCGGAGTCACCGACCTCGCCTGCACGTTCGAGATGACGCAGCTCGGAACCGACGGCAACGAGCCGATCCAGGTTCGCGTCGACTGGTCCGCGTCGTGCGGCACGCACAAGAGCGAGACCTTCACGTTCCGCGGCTCCGACGAGGCCTTCACGTCCACCTACGAGGATCCGACCGGAATGCCGATCAGCATGACGTTCTGGGCCACGATCCACTGGACGGACAGCCGCGGCACGCACGTCCTCCGCAGCGCCAGCGCCGCGTGCACCTATTGAGAGTTCCCACGGCCGACGGCCACGTGCGCGGCGAGGAACCCACAGCCTCCTCGCCGCCACGGCCTCAGCCGACCGGCTGTAGCCGGGTTCGCGAAACCGCCACATCACCCTGTACGATCGCCCGACCGGATCCAGCCGATCGGGCTGAGTCTGGATCGAAGGGTGAAGCATGGACGCAACGACGAAGCACATCGAACGGCCGGTCGGCCCACGCACCGTGGTCAACGGGCGCGAAGTAGACTACTTCTGTGGAACAAGCTACTTCGGCCTGCACGCCCACCCACTCGTGATCGACGCCGCGTGCGCTGCGGCGCGCACCTACGGGATCGGCCCGGCCACGGGCGCTTCGACGCCGCCGCTTCTTGATCTCATCGAGCGGGCACGCGGCTTCTTCGGGACGGAGACCGCCACCTGCATTGCCTCGGGCTATCTCGGCCCCATGGCGCTCGTTCAGGCACTGCGCGAGGAGGTCGACGTCGCGTTCGCCGACAGCGCCTCGCACTACAGCGTGCTCGACGCTCTGCGCACGGCGGGGAAGGATGTCTTCCTCTTCCGTCATCTCGACCCGGACGACCTGGCCCGACAGCTGGCGCTGCACGTTCGCCCCGGCCACAAACCGCTGGTGATGACGGACGGCATCTTTCCGTCGACCGGCGCACTTGCGCCGCTCCCCGCGTATGCGGAAGCGCTCGAACCCTACGCGGCGTCGTTCCTCTGCGTTGACGACGCGCACGCGGTCGGCGTGATCGGCGAAGAAGGCCGGGGTAGTCTCGAGCACTTCGGTCTGGAGCGCGACGGCTTCCACTTCTGCGCCACGCTGAGCAAGGCCTTCGGCGGCAGCGGCGGCCTCATCCCGGGGACCCGCTCCCTCGCCGCCAAGATCCGCCAACGATCCTGGATCCTGGCTGGCGCGTCGGCGCCGCCGATCCCGGCCCTTGCCGCCGCGGCGGCCGGCATCCGCCTCCTCGAGCAGCACCCGGAGATGCGGCGCGCTCTGTGGGACAACGTTCAGCGCATGCGAAACGGCCTCCGGGCTCTCGGATTTACGTTGGCCGACACGGTGGTTCCCATCGTCAGTCTCGCCGGCTCTGCGTCCATCGACCTCCGGCGCGTCTGCGAGACACTGGATCGAGAGGACATCGTCGTCCTCTACGTCCCTCCGCGAGGCTACTCGGATGCGCCCGACGTCGAGTCGCTGCGCATCGCCGTCTTCTCCAGCCACGCTCCGGAGCAGATCGACCGGCTGATCGACGGCATCCGCCGCGCGCTGTAGACGCCGCCCTTCGGCGAGCACTGAGCTTTCCCGGGCCCTGTTCCAGTTCCGCCAATACCTGCGAAGGCGTACGGCTTCCCGCCGACCACCACGATCCAACCTGCCGCCGACCCGCTTGCCTTGGCGCGCCCTCCTGCGAGTAGAATGCCGGGAAGGTCAAAAGGGAGGAACGATGTCGAGAGATATCAAAGTCCTGGGGATGGGGAGCCTTGCGGGAGCGGTGTGGTTCGGCGGATGGCTGTTCACGATGGCGTTTGCGCACCTTCTGTGGTGGCAATGCATCGTCGGCCTCGTCATCTGGCCGTACTACATCGGTCTTCTCGTCCGCTGAGGCGGCTTCACGCAGGCCTGCGGCGCGGATGAGCCCGCCGCGGGCCGAACTGCCGGACCGTCGATGTCATCGGGGGATGGAGCATGCGCCCATTCGATCGTGTGGCGTGTCACGACTTCCCATGCATGGACGTCGACCACGAGCGCTGCTGCGTGCCAGGCGTCGACGTGGCGCCGAAGCGTGTCGCCCTCGTCATGGTCTCCGAGTCCGCGCCGTTGCGGCCCGAAGACGGGTTCTACGCGTCGCCCGGCGCGCTCTTCGCCCGGACGACACTCGCGGCGTTTTCCGACGCCGGCGCGAAGGTGACGTCGATCACAGAACTCCTCGAACGCGGTATCTACCTCACGACTGCAGTGAAGTGCGCCAAGACCGCCTATGCGATCCAGACCACAACGGTCAACACCTGCGCCGGGCTCCTCGCACAGGAGCTCGCCCTCTTCCCGAACGTGAAGGCTCTCCTGCTGATGGGCGACGTGGCGATCCGGGCGGTCAACGCGATGGCACGGAGCGCCAGAGAGCCGCGCGTGATCCCCGCCGGATCAACGTACAAGCTCCGCGGGCCCGAGTACTCCTGGCGTGGAGCGCGCGTCTTCCCGTCCTATCTGCAAGCTGGACCGAGCTTCTACATCGAGAAGTCCAAGCGCCGGATGATCGCCGAGGATATCGCCGCCGCCTTGGCGCTGATCGGGTAGGCCGTGTCCGAAGCGCTTCCGGCAGTCAGGTTGTCGCCCCCCCGTGTTCTGTTCCGCAGAGGGCGTCGTCTCTGGTTGCGCACGAGGAGGCACGCGATGCGGCGGCTCGGGCTAGTGGTACGTTGAGGTATCGCCAAGCCCGTTGCTGCGGCAATCGTTGTTCTGAAGCACGACCTCGGCCCCTGCCCAGACCGCCATGCCATAGGACTCGTTCCCTCGACAGACATTGCCTATCGCGGACGTAGGCCCGCTCCCAGCGAGGGAGATGCCGTTCTCGCCGTTGCCGTCGCATGTATTCGCATCGAGCGCCGGGTGCGCTCGATCCCCGACGTAGATGCCGTTGTGGGCATTGGCCGAACACTGGTTGCCCGTCGCGCCGCCGCCAGCGTCACTGATGTACCCGATGCCCGCCCATGCGTTGGCTTGGCAGGTGTTCTCCCTGAGCATCGGAGCCGCCTGGCCGTCGACCAAGATGCCGTCCTCTTCGTTCGAGAGACAGCGGTTTGCCGTGGCGGCGCCGGAGGCCGTCTCGAAGTAGGCGATCCCGGCCCACTCGTTCTCTTGGCAGAGGTTCGAGTCGATCTCCGGGCACGCGACACCGCGCAGGCAGATGCCGTGCGCCGCGTTCGCGAGGCACTCGTTGCCTGTCGCAGCCCCGCTCGCCTCACCGTAGTACAGAATCCCCGAATCGTTGTTGTCTTGGCATGCATTCCCCACGAGATCAGGGTGGGCTGAGTCTCCGACGCAGATGCCGTGCTGCCGGTTCATTAGGCAGCGGTTCGCCGTGGCGGCACCGGAAGCCGTGTCGTAGTAAGCAATCCCTGCCCAGTCGTTTCGCTCGCACGTGTTCCGCTCGAGGGCGATAGCCGCCCCGCCTGCGACGACGATCCCGTGCTTTCCGTTGTCCGAGCACTCGTTCTCGGTTGCTGCGCCCGTCGAGGCCTCAAACGAGTAGTCGACTCCGGACCACCCGTTGAAGGTGCACCGATTCCGGCGGAGATCGCTCTCGCCGCTCCCCGTGACCAGGATCCCGGCGCCCTCATTCTCGCTGCAATCGTTCTCCGTAGCCGAACAAGGAACCGTGCCCGCGAGCCGGATCCCGACTCCGCGATTCCTGGAGCACTCGCAAGCGTTGATCGCTACGGACGCCTTGCCGCTCACGACGACGCCGTAGTCATTCTCGTCGCAGGTGTTCCCGTCGAGAACTGGAGTCGCCGCGTCCACTGCCGCGATGCCCGCGCCATTCCTCTGGCAGATGTTGTCTTTCGCCGTCCCGGACGCCGTCCCGGAATACCCGATGCCAGATCCCGGGTTGCCTTCGCAGTCGTTGCCCTCAAGGGTCGGACTCGCTTGCTCGCCGACTGCGATGCCGTCTTCTCCGTTCTCGGCACAGCTGTTCACCGCAACGAGACCTGCAGCGGCCCCGCGGACAGCAATGCCGGCTTGTCCGTTTTGACGGCACTGGTTCTGGCCAACGCCTGCGCTCGTCTCCCCTTCGATCGAGATGCCGAAGCTGCCGTTGTTGCGGCAATCACTCTCGACGATCCAGCCCCGGGAGAGATCGCTGTACGCGGCACCGAACTCACCGTTGTCGTCGCAGCGGTTCAGGCGTTGGAATACTTCTGCGTTCTCCCTTACGGAAATACCGCCGAGCCCGTTCTCCGCGCAGTAGCAGCCTACAACAGACACGGAGGCCGTACCCTCGATCGCGATTCCCACACCGGCATTACCTCCTGCGCGGCATCCTCCGACGGTGCCCGTCGTCGCGCCCGCAACCCGGAGACCGTAGCCGGAGTTGGAACCAGCAGAATGCTTGGCTCCCGTGAAGTCGCAGCCGTCGATGTAGATCCACGAAGCGCGGACCTGCGCGACGTCCGCGTCCGCGGTCCCTTCATGCCGGAAGGTCAGATTGCGGGCCTCGAACGCTCCGTCCGTATCCACCGAGACGACGCTCCCCGCCGCCGCGCAGACGATCTCGGGATCCTCAGACACTCCGCCCACAGCTTCCAACCGAAGCGGTCTCGTGATCTCGAGTGGCTCTTCCAGGCGGTAGCTGCCTGCCTGGAGTTGGATCGTTGCGCCTGCGGGCGCCTCGCGAACAGCTTCGACAAGCGTCGCGTAGTCGCCCGTCCCGTCCGCACTCACGGAGATGACCACGGAGTCGGTCTGGACGGCCTGCCCAAGCACACCCCAACACGAACCCGTCGTGCACAGCACCACGACGAGCCCCAGTAGAACCCTCGCTCGGGGAGACCGCATCGCGTAGCCTCCTTCTCGCTCCAGGGAAGTTATCGCAGTCTCCACGTATGGTCAACTCGCCGTGGTCCTGATCGTGCTAGAGACAACGTCCCCCTAACGACGCTCTCCTCCGGCATCCTCACCGTTGTGTGGATGTGAGCCTCGAGTGGAGGTGGCGGCCGCACGTGCGGCCGCCTACCGGCGCACGAACGTGATGGCTCCGGTCGGGCAGGTGCTGACGCAGAGGCCGCAGCCGAAGCAACCTGCGGCGTGGAACTCAACCGAACCTGCGGCTCCGCTTCGTCGAAACGCCCCGAACACGCAGCGCTCGACGCAGGCGCCGCACCCGACGCACGCCTCCGCGTCGTACCGAGCGACGTACGCCGCCTCGGTGATCGCCTCGTGATAGTCGCGTCCCTTCAACGCCTTCAGATGGAAGCAGGCACACGGGCAGCAAGAGCAAATGAGGGTGACCGGCGCCCCCTCCTTGCGATACGCAAGGTGAACGAGCCCGGCGCGATGCGACCTCTCCAAGATTGCAAGCGCCTCGTCGAGCGAGATCTCACGCCACCCATCCTTCTCGATCTCGTCCCGCGCCTCACCGTTGATCGCGAGACAGACATCGAGCGGGTGATCGCAGACCGCAGCATCCCGGCGACAGCCACAGATTCCCGTGGCGATCAAGTCGGCTGAAGCCAGCAACTCGCGCATTTCCGGCTGCGCAAGCACGACCTGCGACGCGTCGATCTCGACATGGACAGGGATCATCAGACCTTGGTACTGAGGCGTCGCCTCTTGGGTATCGCTCACTTGTCTCTCCTCTCGCCCTCAGGCCTGAAGTCGCCGCCTGTCGATGGCGTCGTTTCGCGTCCGTCGGCGTGGTCTTCCGGCCGTCGGGCCACCCAGATCATCTGCGGACTGTCGTCGGCGAGCGGCTGATTGAAGAAGTCGCCGTACGTCGCAACGACTTCGAAGCCGACGCGCGCCATGAGGTGCTCGACTTCGAACCGGAACAGGCAATGCAGCCGAATCGGTTCGGTCTCGCGCGCCTCGACGACGTCGCCGTTCTCGTCGAGCTCTTCCCACCGCGTCTGGCACACCGCTGTCTGCGTCGATCGCTCGTACGCCCAGGCGCGCATCGCGCGAACCTTTCGCCCCGTCTTCGGCCGCTCGAACGTCTCTTCTTCCTCGAAGACTCCGCCCTTGGCGCGCACCAAGTCGCCGAGCCACCCTACATCCTGATGATCGAGATGGACGACGAGCATGCCGCCCGGCGAGAGATGCTTCCGCACACACGAGAGGCACGCAGCCTGATCGTCGGGCGTCAACAGGTTATGGAACGCGTGCCCAGGAATGAGGACGAGGCCGAACGCCCGCTCGAGATCGAACGAGCGCATGTCTCCCTCGACCCAGCCGACACGGTCGACCTCCCGGCTCTTCTCCCGCGCCACCGCGAGCATGTCGCTCGAGAGGTCGAGGCCGACGACCTCGGCTCCTGCCAGTGCCAGCCGAAGGGCCACGCGCCCGGTTCCGCAAGCCAGCTCGAGCACTGCTTCGCCGCGCGATTTCGCCCAGTCCGCCGCTTCAAGGTAGAACCGGATCTCACCCGGCCAATCGGGCACCGCCGCGTCGTACGTCTCGGCGTAGAAGCCGACTTCCTGCTCGTCCGCCCTTCCTCCGCCCACTCCGAACCTCCTTCGCGCGTCGTGGCTTGGAATACGTCACTTGCCTGGCGGGAACTCGACCGTCGATGCCTCGAGGATCAATTGGGCGATCTCCGGCCGCCCTGCTTCCGCCGCAGACCGAATCGGAACGTAACGTTTCGACACCCGATCGCCGCGCAGGAGCCCCGCGGGGTCCGTGAGACGGATCCCGTGAATGAACTCGAGTCGCACATCGCCGCGCTTCGCGCTGATCTGGCAGATGGCTCCCTTCACTCGCCCCCCGATCCACGGCGTGTGATACGACAGGCCGCCCCAGAGGATCGTCTCTTCCGCGTCCGGCACCGCCCGCCGCACGATGCCGCGAAGCGCGAGGACGATCTCGCGCGGCTCTGGTTCGAGACTCTCGAGGAAGGTGCGGATCTCATCTGCGTTCAACGCGCTCCACTACCCGTGCCGCGACGCGGTCTGCAGCACTCCGGAGAACGAGACCGACGAGTCCTGCCATCGGCTCCAGACATAGAGTGCGAGCCAGACGATGAATAGCCGGACCTCGAGCGGCAACGATTCGGGTAGATCGAACTGCGCCCGGCAGCTGAACACGCCCTCGGGGACCGCCGTCCCGATCTCTCGATTGTCCTCGAACAGCCGCATCTCCCGGAACCACATCGACGGCGATCGGAAGACGAACACGTGTCCCTCGTGCTCGATCGCGAACGCACGCGAGAATGCGCTCAGCTTGACCGCCCGCGCCACCTTGCCGTTCGGGCCGCCAAGCGAGATCGGGCCGAAGAAGACCTCCTGACGCGACACACCGTACTGGAATCCGCCGACGCGAATCGTCCCGCCCGCCCGGCACGCGGAAAGCCTGACCTCGCCCACGAGCAGCGAATTCGAGTCGCGGACCTCATAGCTCCGGGAGAGCCATCGCGTCGGCGCCGCGGTCAGCAGCATGTCGCCACCTTCCTTCGTCCCGCGTCTGTGGACACCAGAGAATACACCATACAAAGTGCGCCCTCGCCGCCACGCCACGCCGAATGAGCCCCCGCGCGTTGCCTCGCATCGCCCCACGGGCAAAGCCCAGTGATTCGGCTCCAGAGCCGAATCCCCCTGGCTGTTCTCGCCGGAGAAGCGTAGCCTAGGGTTTGGCCCACGTATGGCCAAACGCTTCAGCTGCTCGGACCTAGGAAGAGAGCAGCCCTGATCTGGCCTCTGGTCATCAAGGTTCTGACGACAAGCGCCTGGGGATTCACCCACCCGAACGGAATCCCCCTAGCCGCCTGGTCCTAAGGCAAAGGCGGCCAGCTGCCTGATTCTGCGGAGAGAGCAGCCAGCCGCACTACATAGGTCCGAACCTCGAGATGGGCCAGACGCGCAGATACGGGACGCCGATCACGGCCTTCTCGTCGACGAAGCCCCAGTAGCGAGAATCGAACGAGTCGCCCGAGTTGTCGCCGAGCATGAACAGCATCCCCTCCGGAACCAGGGTGGGCTCGATGCCGTATTGGAGCCGTGAGCCGGTCGAGACGTAGGTGCGATCGAAGCGAGGCCCCGTAAGCCTGACGCCGTCGACGTAGACGCCACCGTCGTGAATCTGGACCGTCTGCCCGCCCACAGCGACCAGCCGCTTCACATAGCGCGTCGGCGCGTCCTTCGCGACAACTCCCAGGCTCGCGAGCGATGTCGACGCAGTCTTCGCCGCGAGGTTGAACGCCCTGCCGTCCGACAGCTCGAGCCGCACCGTCGTCCCGTCGGCGAGCCCAGCGATGGTGGTGTTCGCTTCAGCGACCGTGCGCACGGCCTTCCCATTCACGAAGACGAGCTTCACGCCCGTCGACACGTGGGCCGCCGCGGCGATCGAGTTCGCTTCCGTTCCGCG
>CAIOLV010000043.1 GCA_903859225.1 uncultured bacterium | reverse complement strand
GTGTTCAGAGGCGAGGCTTGACGAACGTACTCCGCCAACGCGTCGGACAGGAGCCATCCCGTGTCATAGCGCGCGGTTCCCTCGGCGAAGACGGTGTACCCGTCACCTCCTCCGGCCAGGAAGTCATTTGTGGCCACGATGACGGGCTCATCAGGCAGGAGCGAGCGATAGGCCTTCGTCACGGGATCCCATAGCTCGACAAGTCCCACCCGCGAGCCTGCCGCGCCGGCGGGATCGAACGTGAAGCGCAGCCCCGCGACCTGCGGAAATCGGCCGCCGCCGGCCTCGACCTGGCTGACTCCGTTCTCCAGCGCCGCGGCAAGCTGCCCGCCGCTCAGCGTGACCATGGTGATCTCGTTTCCGAACGGAAGAACTTCGAGAATCTGACCCATTGTGACGACGCCGCGCGGAATGGACGAGCGGATCCCTCCGCCGTTCGTCAGCGCGACTTTGCCCCCGAACGCCGCCGTCTTCGACAGCATCGCGTCGGCGATCGCGTCCCCAAGGTTCGTCTCCTCGTTGCGGACGTGCGTGCGATCTCCGTCGAGGTCCACGTCGCTTGTCCCTAGCGGCGCGGCGATGAGTGCCTGCGCCCTCGCGGCGTACGGCGCCAGCAGCGCAACGACCTTGGCGTCCTCCGCCACGGCGCCATCTACCGGAATGGGATCTCCCGTCGCGCTGATCACTCGGCCCGAGGCGTCGAAGACCACGTCAAGCCGTCCCAGCGCTTGTCCCCACTCGCCGTCGGTGATGATCACGACCGGCTCGCCTGTCGCGGAGGTAACCCACGTCGGGTACGGCGTCTCGGCGTTGTCGGCGCCGAGCTGGGTGTGGCTGTGCCCGCCGACGATGACGTCGATCCCGCCGATCGCGGCGGCAAGCTCGAGGTCCTGCGAATACCCGAGATGAGTCAGCGCGATGATCTTGTTCACTCCCTGGCGTTCCAGCATCGCGACGACGGAACGGGCGCGGCGCACAACGGGCTCGAACACGACATCCCTGCCGGGGCTCGATGCCGTCGTTGTGGTCTCCGTCGTCAGTCCGAAGACACCGACCACCTCTCCGTCGAAGAGGAAGACGTCGAACGGCCGGATGCCGCCGTCGAGCGAGGAATCAGCCGTGGCATCGATGTTCGCAGACAGTACCGGGAACTTCGCCTCGTCGATGAAGCGCGCGAGCGCAGCGGGCCCCAGGTCGAATTCGTGGTTCCCGACCGCCATGGCGTCGTAGCCGAGCGCGTTCATCACTCCGGCCACGATCTCCGTGTCGCCGACGGTGAACAGGAGGCTCCCCTGAAACTGGTCGCCCGCGTCGAGGAGCAGGCTGTTTGCCACGCTCCTCCGCAGATCGGCGATCAGCGTGGCCAGGCGCGCGGCGCCGCCAAGGCTTGGTTGACCGCTCGAGGCGGAAGGCTCGTAGTGGCCATGAACGTCGTTCGTGTGGAGAATCGTCAACTCGAGCTGCGGTTCCTCCTTCGTCCGCCAGCCGGCCGCCCACAGGAGGACGGCGAGGATTGCCCCGACAAGAACCAGCTTCCAGTTCATTCGCACTCCTCCTTGATGGTCACGTCTTCACGCGCCGGGGCGCCGCGGGATTCTCGCAGAACTCACGCAGGTTCGACCGCCTCGATCACGAAGTGAACCACCTTCGAGGCTTTCTCACCTTGCGCGTCCGTCACGGTGAGCGTGACGTCGAGGACGATGGCCTGGCGCGGGTTGAAGTTCGTTAGGCCGCGCGTGATCGCGACACCGTCCTGTTCCATCCCGTCGCTCCAGGACCAGGTGT
>CAIOLV010000042.1 GCA_903859225.1 uncultured bacterium | reverse complement strand
ATTCTCTATACTGGCCGCGGAGCGTTAAGCGAAATGATGATGTTCCTTCCTAGAGATCCGCACAGGAGGACGAGAATGAGTACGACGTGCCGGCGCGTCCTCGCGCTTGTTGGGCTCGTAGTCGGGTTTGCGTCGCTTGCCGCCATGGCGTTGCCGGGGTTCTCTGACCGCAACATCGCGGCCGGCAACCTGGACCCGACGGACACGATCAAGGTTCAGGAGATCCGCGTCACGAAAGGCGCGAGCGAGGTTGTCACCTTGAATGCGGTCACCGTGCAGAACATCGGCACGGCGGGAGAAGGGGTGATCGATCGCATCGCGGTCGTGTGTGGCGGCGTCGTCCTGGGAGAGTCGACGGCGATCTCCGGTCTCTCGACCGGGATCACGATCAACATCGACTTTGACATGACGTTGACGACCCACGATCTTCAGATCTACGTCACCGTGGGGACGGCCGTCGCGGGCGGCGAGACGGTGAACCTGAGGACTCGCGTCCACTATGTGTCGGGCGGTTCGAGCTACACCTCGGCGTGGATCACCGACCTGACTGGCGAGACGATTCGCAACGGCGGGTTCGACGTCATCGACGATACGTCGCCCGACGCGGGCTTCTTCAATCCTAGCGACTCGGGAACCGTTCAGGTGTCGGTGTTCTCGGACAGCGACGCCAACGGCAGCCCCGTGCTGTGGCACACGGTGGATCCTTTGGTCAAAGTGGAGAACCTAGGCACGGCGACGAACACCGACATCGCGACCGTGACGGTTGCCATCCGGAGCGGGACGTCGGAATGGACTCGCACGGAGCCGTGGCCGGCGGGAACCGGTGGCCGGATCTTCACTGCAGCCAGTTTCGCTGCAACGGCGCCGCAGACTGCACCGCTGACGTTGGGTGGGCAGGCCGTTCCCGACAACGGAAGTCTCACCGTGACGGTTCGGATGACGTTCGCTGGCCAAGCCTCCATGACCGACGGGCGCACCGTGCACACGAAAGTAACGCTCTACGTCGACGAGATGGGCGAGTCCGCGGCCGGCGCGGTCGGCCAATTGGTGGCGTACCAGCAGGCCGTGACGGCCGATACCACACAGACTCTTCGCAAGCAGGGGTTTGAGCGGATCGTCGAGGAGAGCGCAACGCTCGCCTCCGGAACGGCCGCGACCGGCGACGTCATCGTGCAGACGCTCCACTGCTATGACCAGGATTCGAACGGTTTCGGGGTCGCCGCGTGGCGGATCTACATTCGTAACACGGGGACCGCGGAGGGCACGGAGGTCAACAAGATCGAAGTCAAGGCAGGAGGGACGACGGTCTTCGTCCGAGACAACAGCCCGGCCGGGCACGCGCTTCTCCCGAACCTCAAGACGGGCGAATGGTACACGTTCACTGCGGCGTTTAACGTGGCCGACGACCACGACCAGGTGTTCAAGATCTACTTCACGATCGGGGACTGCGTCGATGGGCACACGCTAAGGCCTTCGGCTCGGATCGAGGGGCGTGAGCAGGCGGCACCCCTGCCGGCGTGGCCCTGGACCGAGGGCGTGAATGACTACCCGAGCGATGAGGTCACGTACCCGGACACGCTGGTCCTCCATCTGCCCGGGCTTGAGTTGGTGGAGAACGTGACGCCTCCCGAGGGCGGAGTCGCCTACTCCGGCCAACGATTCCTGGCGCAGAGGATCCATCTCCAGGACCTCGACGAGCAGATCAACAACGTCACCCTGAACCCGATTGTCGTGAAGAACATCGGTACGGCGACAGGGACAGACGTGGTGAAGGTCGAGATCTGGCGCCAGAACACGCTCACGGCGACCGAGGTCAAGCTGGGTGAGACGACGGATCTCTCCGGGTTCCGAACCGGCGGAGCGCGGGTCGAGCTGACGCACGACAACATCATGATCGACACGGCGAGCGGCGTGGAGACGTACCTTAACGTGTACCTGACGATGGCCGAACCGGAGGTCATGGTGGCGGCGCGCACGGTCCAACTCGAGACGCGTGTCCTCCACACCGAGAACCTCCAGAGCTACGACAGAATGGCCGCGAGCAACCAGTGGACGCTCGAGACCAACCACCGCCCGGTGGCCGACTTCACCTTCGCCGTGGCGACGACAACGGCGTCGGTCCAGGCGAAGGCGGACTTCACCTACGCGCAGACGATCCAGTTCACCGGCACGGCAACGGACGCCGACAGCGACGCGATTGCGTCGTGGGCGTGGACGTTCGGAGATGGTTCCACAGCGAGTGTGCAGAACCCGACGCATCGCTACCCGAACGGGGGCACGTTCACAGTGACCCTGACGGTCACCGACGCGCGGGGCGTCACGGGATCGAAGTCGAAGACGATCACGGTCCAGGGGCCACCCAACGTGGCGCCGACGGCCAGCTTTACCTGGACGCCCCAGGCTCCGGCGGACATCACGACGGTAGTGACCTTCACCTCGACGGTGACGGATCCGGATCAGCCAACGGGAACGGCGTTCACTTACGCTTGGGACTTCGGCGACGCCGGGACGAGCGCGGTTGCGAACCCGACACACACGTTCGCGGCGAAGCAGACGTACACCGTCAAGCTGACGGTCACGGACGCGCAGAGCGCTTCGGTGACCGTCGAGCACACGATCTCCGTCGGTAATACGGCGCCCGTCATCGGCACGCTGACCGCGAGCGAGGCGACGCCGAACACTGGCGATAGCGTGACGTTCACCGTAGCGAACGTCACCGATGCGGATGTAGGAGACACGATTGCCAGTCTCAAGTGGACGTTCGGCGACGGCGCGACGCTCACGACGCAATGGCCGACAGCGACGGCGACGCACACGTTCAACGCGCCGGCGACGGTCACGGTGAGCGTGATCGCCGTCGACTCGCGCGGCGGAGAGAGTCTGCCGAAGACGATGACAATCACCGTTAGCGGTCCGACCCGCGTCATCGTCTACGCCTACCCGAACCCTGCATCGATCCAGGCGACGTTCAACT
>CAIOLV010000041.1 GCA_903859225.1 uncultured bacterium | reverse complement strand
GTCAAGACCACGACGCGCGGCGCCGACATCCTGTCGGACCCGTCGAAGTACGACCCGCAGACGAAAGAGACGGCCGATCATTCCCTGCCCTACTGCATTGCTGTGGCTGCCGCGAAGGGCAACGTGTTGCCCTCGGACTTCGAGGAGGCAGCCCTGTTCGACCCGTGGGTGCGATCGTTCCTCGCGAAGATCAAGGTCGTCGCGGATCCCGAGATCGATTCCTTGTTCCCGAAGGTCAAGCGCGCGATCGTTACCGTGACAACCCAGGACGGCCGATCGTTCTCGCGGCAGGAAGACTTCGCCAAGGGAAGCCCGGAACGGCCGCTGTCGGACGAGGACGTAGTCGACAAGTTCCGCTCGAACGCCGCGCACGCGATGACGGCGAAGGCGATGGACCGGATCGTCGACGCCACGTTCGGACTCGAGCGGTTCAAGGCGACGGGCGAGTACGTGCGATGCCTCGTGCGCGGCTAGCGTGCTCGCACGCCGCGCGCTCGCTCGTCGATCGTCTGCTCGCGTGGTACGAGGAGGAAGCGCGCGACCTCCCGTGGCGGCGAACGAAGGATCCATACTCGATTCTCGTCTCGGAGATCATGCTCCAGCAGACGCGGGTCGAGACCGTGATCCCGTACTACGAGCGATTCCTCCGCGCCTACCCAACGGTCGAGAGCCTGGCGACGGCGCCGCTGGATAGCGTGCTCAAGGTGTGGGAAGGCCTCGGCTACTACCGCCGTGCGCACAACCTGCACAGCGCCGCGCGCGAGGTTGTCGAGCGCCACGGCGGCCGGATTCCTGAGGATCCCGTCTCATTGCGTGGCCTGCCAGGAATCGGGCCGTACACCGCGGCCGCCGTCGCATCCATCGCGTTCGGCGGAGACGAGCCGGTGCTCGACGGCAATGTGATCCGCGTTCTCGCCCGGCTGTTCCGCACCTCCGGCGATCCCAAGCGTGCCGACACGAGGCGGCGACTCGAGGGACTCGCTCGTTCGCTCGTTCCGCGCGGGCGAGCGAGCGAATTCAACCAAGCGCTGATGGACCTTGGCGCCCGCGTATGCCGCCCTCGCCATCCCTCGTGCGAAGCCTGCCCTGCGGCCACTCTGTGCGAGGCGCACCGGGCGGGGGAAGAGGCGCTCTTTCCTACCCGAACGCCGAAACGGCCGATTCCCCACGTTGACGTCGTCGCCGGCGTGATCTGGGAGCGCGGCAACGATCCTTGCGGCCCTGGGGCGAGGGTGCTCATCGCGCAACGCAAGGCGGGCGACATGCTTGGCGGTCTGTGGGAGTTCCCCGGCGGAACGGTAGAAGAGGGCGAGACGCTCGAAGAGGCGCTCAGGCGGGAACTACGCGAGGAGCTCGCGATCGAGGTGTCGGTCAAGTCTCTTCTCACCGTCGTGAACCACGCGTACACCCACTTCCGCATGACGCTCCACGTCTTCCACTGCCGTCACATCCGCGGCCGGCCCCGCGCGATTGGCTGTGCGGCATTTCGCTGGGTCGAGCCTCCCGCTGCGGCGCGCTACGCGATGTCCGTGGCCGACCGGAAGGTCGCGCGCGCCCTCGTTGCTTCCTGCGGGTGAACGCGCAGACGACGCCCCCGGAAACACAAACGCCCGGCTCGTCGACGAGCCGGGCGTTGCACCCTTCGCTTCCGCTACTGCTGCAGACAGCGCCGTGTAGGAGGTATGCCTCCCTCGCTCAGATGATGAAGGTCACGAAGAGGATGAGGAGGATCAGCGAGGGAACCATGGCACCGCTTCCAACGTAGATGAAGCGCATCTCCTGCCGTCCGCTGCCGTACCCCTCGTAGTAGCCGGCCTTGTAGTCCGACGACTTGCCGTCGAGCTGCTGAATGCGCGCCGCGGAAGGATCGGGCGGGGTGCTGAACGCCGCCACCCCGAAGGCAATGGGGCCGCCGACGAGTCCCCAGATGACGTTGATGATGGGGGCGTCCTTCTTGCCCTGCTCCACTCCGAGCTCGTACCCCGTGCGGTAGTCGTCCGCAGCCGCAGCCATCGCCGAGAACAGAATGAGAAGACCCAGGCACGCTGCTGCGATGACAATACCCTTGTTCTTACTTCGCATGGATGCCTCCTTGCGCAATCCCACGTCCACACCGATTCTGTGCAGATCCTAGCGGCCGCACAGCGCGCGTACAAGCCGCGTCGGGCTCATCGCGCTCCCTAGAATCCGATCTCGAGAGCAAGCCCGATGCTGACGAGACCGGCCCGGTAGTCGGCCTGCAGGAGGAGTCTGGCTTGGTCGGAGAGCTTCAGCTTCAGGCCGCCCGCCAAGTGGTGGTAGACGACGAAGGAGTCCCCGCCGAGCGGGACTCCCGGTTGGTAGCAGAGGAAGATCGGGAGGACGCGCAGGTTGCTGTCGAGGAAGATCTCGCCGAAGAGGCCCCAGCCGACGGCGACGAACTCCGCGCTGTAGCCGCCACCGAATCCGAGAGCGAGAGCGAACGAGTCGGGCTGGTCGAACAAGCGGAACTTCAGGTCGCCGATGGCGCCGAGCCACCCCGGGCTGCCGTTCGCGAGCGAGATCATGGCGCCGGTCTGCAGGCCCAGGTCCACCGCGTCCGCAAGGCCGAACGTCAGCCGAGCCTGCGGAGTGACGTAGTACGTCGTCGAGTCCTCGATTTGAAGCCTGAACGCGCCGGTGCCGAACGTGAAGGCAAGGTTGCCTGCGCCGATCGTCCGCGCAGTTTGGAAGATGTTGAACAAGCACCCCGTGCTCAACGTGACGACCAGGGCTCCGAGAGCCACCACCAGGACCAGTCTTCGTCGCATGTCGTACCCCCGCCTTTGTGATAAACTGCCGCCACTCTGCCGCAGGGGGAAAGCCCGTGTCAAGCGCGGGCGTCCGGGCTCGTGATTGCCGTGGAAGGAGGCGTCGTGCGTCGGAAGGTGCTCTTCGTGGGGTTGGCCGTCGTCCTCGCGTCGTCGTGTCTTGCCGCGGCGAGCGATGTGGAGGCACTTCTGGCGCAGGCTGCTGCGCTCTACGATACAGGCCACGGCGACTTCGACTTCGCTGCCTACGAAGGGCAGTTACGCGAGGCGATTCGCCTCTACGAAGAGGCGCTTCCGCTCGTGCCGACCGACGACGGAGCGACGCGGCTCGCAACGCTCCATCAACTGGCGCGCGCCTACTTTGAACTGGCGAACGCCTACATCCCCACCGGTCCCGATCAGGAAGCTGCTTACGTTGCGGGCAAGGATCACGCGCTCGCGAGCCTGCGCCTCGACCCCGACTTCGTCGCGCGCGAAGCAACGAGCTTCCGCGACGCGCTGGCGAACGCGAACGATGTCGAAGGCGTGTTCTGGTATGGGACGAACTTCGGCTGCTACCTAAACTATCACCAACTGGAGGCCATTCTCAGCGGCGGGATGCGCGACGTGCCCGCCTGCTACGAGCGCGCGATGGCGCTCGACGAAACCTATCTCGCCGGCGCTCCGCTGCGCAGCCTCGGCTGCTACCTCGCGCAGGTGCCGTCGTTCATCGGCGGCGATCTCGCTCGCGCCCGCGAACTCCTCAACCACGCGATCGCCATCGCGCCGGAGTTCCTCCAGAACGCGGTGGACCTCTCGGAGTGGGTACTGAAGCCGAGCGGTGACAAAGCGCTCTGCATGACGCTGCAGGACGTGAAAACCCGCGCGCAGGATCCCGCGATCATGAGCACCTGGCCTCTCTACAACGAGCTTTCTCTTCGCCGGGCGGAGAGCCTGTCGAGTGGTTGTCCGTAGGGGTCGAGACCGCATTTGCCCATGGGAACAGGCGGCGCTATGATGGGTTCCGCGTGACGTAGACAGGGAGTCGTATGGCTGGACATTCCAAATGGGCGAACACGAAGCATCGTAAAGAGCGCCAGGACAAGAAGCGCGCCGGGGTCTTTTCGAAACTGATCAAAGAGGTCACCCTGCAGGCGCGGCGAGGCGATCCGAGTCCGGAGAACAACGCCGGATTGGCGCAAGCGGTTGAACGAGCCAAAGCGGCGAACGTCTCCAAAGAGAACATTGACCGCGCGATCAAGCGGGGAGCTGGCGAGCTCGAAGGGGCCCTGTACGAGGAAATCACGTACGAAGGGTATGCCTCCGACGGCGTAGCGATCCTCGTGCGCGCCGTGACCGACAACAAGAATCGCGCCGCCGCGGGCATTCGCCACGTCTTCAGCAAGCACGGCGGCAACATGGCGTCCGCCGGCAGCGTGTCGTGGCTGTTCGATCGGCGTGGCGTGCTGACGCTCGAGGACCTGCCTGCGGATCTCGATCGGGACGAACTCCAGATGGCGCTGATTGAGGCCGGCGCGGATGACGTGGATGCAACCGGCGATGTCGTCGAGGCGACGTGCGACGTGGCGGCGCTGCCTCGCCTGTCGGCGGTGGCCGCCGAACGTGGGCTGACGCCCGCACGGGCGGAACCCACGATGGTGCCGAAGACATCCGTGCACGTCGAGGAGGAGTCAGCGGGGAAGATCCTTCGGCTGCTCGACGCACTGGACGACAACGAAGATGTGCAAGAGGTGTTCGCGAACTTCGACGTCGATGACGACGTCTTGGAGCGGATCCAGGCGGACGCCTAGCGCCGGCCGCGGGGTCGGTGGACCGGTTGCGAGACCGGGGTCCGAGAGTGTGGAGTGAAAGACGGGGCGGCAGCCCGTACGGTGGCGGTCTGCAGCCGGGCAAGAGCAAGGGAGGTAGGGATGAAAAAGCTGTTGGTGCTGGGGTGCGTCATTGTGGGGATGCTGCTCGTGTCGTTTGGCTCTCTCGCGGCATCGAGTGATGCGTGGATTCCCGGCTTGGCGTCTTTTGTGATTCCAGGTCTGGGACAGCTTCTAAATGACCAGATGGACAAGGCGATTCTGCACTTCGCCGTCGGCGTCGGCATCTACGCCATCGGCTTTGGAGTCAGCTGGTATTTCAGCCCGCTGTGGTACATCACGCCGGCGCTCGGCCTCGGATGGGCGATCTACAGCGGCTACGACGCCTACACCGTGGCGAAAGAGCACAACTTCCAGCTCGGGTTCGTGAACGGCGGAGTCGGCTTCTCCTACAACTTCTAGAGCGTGAGGACGAGGCAGAAAGCCAGAATCCCGAAGACGATTTGCGCAAGATGAGCGAGGCCGCGGCCGAGGTCGGTCGCGGCCTCTTCTGTTGTCGGCACGAGGACGTTGTCCACGAGACGAACCGCGCCATCCCGGACGTCTACGACCAGCTCGCCGACGTTCCGCCCGAACGCGCCGGACTGCACGATGAGTGCGTCGCCGACCATGACGGGAGTCGGCGTCGTCTCATGTGAGTGCCCAGTGACGAAGACGTCGACCTCCGGGACTGCGCGAGCGAGGATTCCCGCCTCGAGCACCGGGACGTGGGCCAAGCAGATGATCAGATCCGGGGCGCCGGACGCGGCGTCGATCTCGCGCCGGAGCGACTGCACCGGGTCGACGGGGCGAAGCCACGGGATGTCGAAGGTCGGCTGTCGTTCGAGTGCCGTGAGTCCGACGACGAGGATGTCGAGGCCGCCGACCGCAATGCGCACAGACCCGCGGAAGGGCGCAGCCGTTCCGTCGACGGGGGCTAGATTGGCGCACAAGATGGGAAACCCCGCTGCCGCAGCGAGGGCCTGAACCTTCGGCCAGCCGGAGTAGAAGTCGTGGTTCCCGGGCGCCATCGCGTTGTAGCCGACGCCGTTCATCCACTCGACCACTCGCTCCGCTCCCCACACGGCGTAGAGCGGAACGCGGAAGTCCTGCCACGCGTCGCCGGCGTCGACGAGGAGCACGGGATCGCCGCTCTCCCGCGCCTCGGAGATCCGCTCTCCGATCGACGCCAGCCGTTCGAGGCGCGCGTGGAGGTCGTTGGTATAGACGATGCGGAGGCGCTGGCCGCAGACGGGAGTCGAGAGCGCGGCGATCAGGAGGAGTGCGGCGAGAGCCCGGCGGATCACCATGTCCCTCCGATGGCGACTCGCAGCCCGTCCGCCGTCCCGATGAGCGAGAGGCTCCACAGCGGGGCCACGCTCGCAAACCAGGTCGTAGAGATGAACGGGCGCATCTTCTCGCTGATCTCCACCCCCGCGGTCACGACGAAGCGCGGGTCCGCGGCGTGAAGTGCGATGCGGACGCGTGCGTCGTCTCCCCACGTGCGATCCCCAACGAGTCGCACCGGGCCGAGATGGAGGGCGCCGAGGATGGCGAGTCGATGCCAGCCCATCTCGATCGCCATCTGAAGCGGGAAGAGCGACGGAAGCACGAGGGTGCGCATCCGAAGCGAGAGCGGCGATGCAGATCCGACGACGGCGACGACGTCGCAGCCCTCGGTCACCGAACGCGACAGGGTGGCCATCCATCCGCCCGAATCCATGGCCAGCGTGAACGTCGTCCGGCCGGGGTCGGCCTGGACGAGCGCGATCGCCGGATCGACGGGAACGAACGAAGGGTGGCCGGCGGCCGACAGCGCGATGAGGAGGACGAGCCCGCCAGAGAGAGTCCATCGTGCCATGCGCACAGCATAGCGCGGCGGTGGCGAGCGTAGCGACCGTTGCATTCGCCGTACACCATGGCCACAATCGCTCTATGCTGCTCGAGGAGATGCGCAGGACGATCGAACGCTATGGCATGATCGAACGCGGCGACCGCGTCGTCGTCGCGGTGTCGGGCGGCGCGGACTCGATGGTCCTCCTCTACGCCCTACATGCCCTTCGAGGGGACCTCTCGTGCGATCTCGTCGTGGCCCATCTCGACCACGGTCTTCGGCCGTCGTCCGGCGACGACGCGCGTTTCGTTGCGGAGGCCGCGGCGGCGCTCGGCCTGCCGATCGTCTGCGAGCGTCAAGACGTCGCCGCTCTCGCCTACGTGCGCCACCGGGGAATTGAGGAGGCGGCCCGCGAGGCGCGCCGTGCGTTCCTCTCTCGCGTTACCGACGAGCGTCAGGCGTCGCGCATCGCTCTCGGTCACACGGCCGACGACCAAGCGGAAACCGTGCTGTTTCGTCTCGCCCGCGGGACGGGGTGGAACGGGCTTTGCGGCATGGCTCCGGTGAGCGGGCGAGTCATTCGGCCGCTTCTTCCCGCCCGGCGGGGCGACGTGCGGCGGTTCGCCGTGGAGCGGGGAATCGTCTGGCGTGAAGACGCGACCAACACCGATCTTCATTTCGCGCGGAACCGCATTCGCGAGCGGGTCTTGCCTGAACTTGCGGCCGTCAATCCCGATGTGGTCCGCGCGGTGACGAGGTCCGCGGACTTGGCGCGCGACGCTCGGGATGTCGAGCGCTACGTCGTCGATCGGCTGTGGCCTGACGTGTGCCAAAGTGAAGACCTTCACTCGGTGCGGATGTCGCGCGCCGCGCTCGCGGGTCTGCCGCGCGCGGTGCAGTCCGTCGCGCTCAGAGAAGCGATGCGCCGCGCCCGCGGCGACCTTCAGGGCGTCGCTCGCGCCCACGTCGAGGCGGTGCGACGCCTCATGACCGGAGAGCGCGAGTGCGGCGAGCTTCATCTTCCGCGCCTGCGCATCGTCGCTTCGCCGTCCACGATCGAGTTCGCGGCGTGGAGCCGAAGAGTAGCTCGCGACGCGTGGCTCGTCCCGCTCTCGCTCGGACGGACGACGGTCGAAGAGCCGGGGGTTGTGGTCGAGCTATCGCTTCTCTCGCGCGACGAGGTCTCGGGAGTCGTCGGACCGTGGTCGGAAGTCGCGGATGCGGATAGCGTAAGGTTTCCGCTCATCGCGCGAGGCCGCCGCGCCGGCGATCGTTTCGCGCCCCTCGGGATGGGAAAGGACGTTCGGTTGAAGTCGTTCCTGATCAATGCCCGCGTGCCGCTCGAGCGGCGCGATCGCCTTCTTCTTGTCTGCGACCAAGAGAAGGTCGTCTGGGTGGCCGGCGTCCGCCTGAGCGACGCGGTGCGGCTGCGGGAATCGACGCGCCGCGTGCTCGTCATGCGGGCGGAAGGGGTGGACCGATGACGGTGTTGCTGTTCATCCTCACGATCATTGTTCTCGTCGGGATCCATGAGTTCGGGCACTTCCTCGCGGCACGCGCGTTTGGGGTCCTCGTGTATGAGTTCTCGATCGGCATGGGGCCGATCCTCGTATCGCGCAAGCGTGGGGAGACCCTCTATGCGCTCCGGTTGATCCCCATCGGCGGCTACGTGCGCATGGCGGGCGAGGACCCTCTCGAGACCGGTGAAGCCGTGCCGGCCGATCGAGTGCTCCACAACAAGCGCCCCTACGTTCGCGCGCTCATCAGTCTGACCGGCCCGGTGATGAACTTCGTTCTCGCGCTCCTCGTCACGCTGGCCGTGTCGCTGTCCGTCAGTCTGCCTGTCCTGCAGGTCGCCGACACGGTGCCCGGGGCGCCGGCAGCCGCGGTCCTCGTGCCCGGTGATCGAATCCTCACGATGGGCGGCGAGAAGATCTACACCATGTCGGACGTCACTCGGGCTATCGCTGCCTCCGGTGGGCGGCCGATGGAGATCGTCGTTCGTCGTGACGGAACCGAGCAGACGATCACGATCCAGCCGCGCGCGGCCTCAGACCGGCCCGGCTATGAAGTGGGCGCCGTCTTCTCGCCGGTCGCGCAGACCAACGAGATCGCTTCTGTGGATCCAGGTTCTCCTCTCTACGTGGCCGGAGTCGAGGCAGGGGACCGGATCGTTGCGGTTGGGGGCAGAGAGACGAGTACAGGATACGAGCTGGAAGCGGCGTTCGACCGCGCTATCCAAAGCGGCGATGTGATCGCGCTCATGGTCTACCGGGACGGGGCTCCGCTCGATGTCTTCGTGCGCGCCGACGGACGAACGGTCGCGCAGATCCTCGAGGGCGCCACGCTCGGCAACCATGGGGTGGAGTCCCGTCGGCCAGGACTCCGCGACGGCCTCGTGCTCGGAATACGTGAGTTCGTGACCTACGCCTCGCTGCTCGGACAGACGCTGCGGGATCTCGTCTCCGGCTCAGCGGAGGCGCGTGCCGCAGTCTCGGGACCGGTCGGGATCGCCGGCATTCTCCGAGAGAGCTGGTCCTACGGGTTCCTCTATTTCCTGCAGATCCTCGGCCTCTTGAGTCTGAACTTCGCGATCATCAACCTGATCCCGTTCCCGGGCCTCGATGGGAGTCGCGTCGTGTTTGCGATCATCGAGTGGATCCGGGGAAAGCCGATCCCGCCCCAACGCGAGGGGATGATTCACGCGATCGGTTTCGTTGTGCTTCTCGTGCTTCTCGTGCTGATCACGTATCGCGACATCCTGCGGCTTCTTGGATGAGACAGACGGCCCACGCCGCGATGCCTTCGCCGCGACCGAGAGCGCCCATCGTCTCGCTCGTCGTCGCCTTGAGGTTTACGCGCGTTTCGTCGACGCCGAGAGTCCGGGCGAGGTTCACGCGCATCGCGGGGAAGAAGCCGGCCAGCCTAGGTCGCTCGGCGAGGACAGTGACGTCGACGTTGACGACCCCATACTTCGAGGCGCGAAGCTTGGCGGCCACGTCTTCCAAGAGAAGGAGACTCGAAATGCCGCGGAAGCGCTCGTCGGTGTCCGGATAGTGGACCCCGATGTCGCCCAGGCCGGCGGCGCCGAGGAGAGCGTCGCACACTGCATGCGTAAGCACGTCGGCGTCCGAATGGCCGAGCAGCCCGCGCTCAAACGGGACGGTCACCCCTCCGAGGACAAGCGGGCGGCCTTCGACGAAGCGGTGCAGGTCGATACCCAACCCGACTCTCGACTCATTCACGGGGTTCTCCTTGGAGAGCGCGGCGAACGCTGTCCGCGGCGAGGGAGCCCGAAAAGCCGCGGCGAATAAGGAAATCGATCGCGCGCCGCCGCCGCGTTGGCTCGTCCAACCCGCCGAGGCGGGCGAGGCGCGTCAGAGCCAGATCCTCGGCGAGCTTACGCTCCTCATCTTCCGGGTAGTGCTCGCTCACTACAGCGGAGATGATGTCGCGAGGCACCTTCCGCCCGCGGAGCTCCTCCTCGATCGCGCGCCGCGACAGCGGATGGTGCAGAAGGCGATCTTCCACCCACAGCCGGGCGAAAGTCCGATCCTCAACCCACCCGGACTCGCGAGCATGGGTCAGCGCGCCGTCAATTTCTTCGCGCGGGAACCCCGCCCCCTCCAGGCGATCGCGTGCCTCTCGCTCGGAAAGCGGTCGACGACGAAGAATCTGCGCCAGCGTGGTTACGGCGTTACTCGTCTTCTGCGTCTCCGGCCTCCGCTGTGGGGAGCGTGACGCCGAGCGCCGCCTTCTCGCGGATGGCGGTCTCGATCCTCTCGGCGAGAGCCGTGTCCTCTTCGAGGGCCTGTGCACTGTTCCCGATGCCCTGCCCAAGTCGCTCGCTCTCGAACGAATACCAGGACCCGCTCCGCGTGATGAGGCCGAGGGCTTCACCCGTGTTGATCAGATCGCGCGAACGGACGATGCCGCGGCCGTAGATGACGTCGAACGATGCCTCTTTGAACGGGGGAGCCACCTTGTTCTTGACGACACGTACGGTGACGTGGGTCCCGACGCGTTCGGTGCCCTCTTCGATCTTGCCCGAGCCCCACATCTGGAGGCGCAGCGAGGCGTAGAACTTGAGTGCCCATCCGCCGGCCGTTGTCGTCGACGGGCCGAAGCGCGACGCGCTGATCATCGACCGCATCTGGTTGGTGAACACGACGATCGTCTTCGATTGCGAGATCGCACCGGACAGCTTGCGCATTGCTTGGCTCATGAGGCGAGCCTGGAGGCCGACCTGCGAGTCGCCCATCTGCCCCTCAATCTCCGCCATCGGCACGAGAGCGGCGACCGAGTCGATGACGATGATGTCGATCGCGCCGCTTCGCGTGAGCTGTTCGGTGATCTCGAGCGCCTGCTCGCCGGAGTTCGGCTGCGAGATGAGGATATGGTCGAGGTCGACCCCGAGGGCGCGGCTGTAGCTTGGGTCGAGTGCGTGCTCCGCGTCGATGAATGCCGCCGTGCCGCCGCGTCGTTGCACTTCGGCGATCATGTGGAGGGCGAGCGTCGTCTTTCCGCTCGACTCCATGCCGAAGATCTCAATGATGCGTCCGCGCGGAATGCCGCCGACGCCGAGTGCAATGTCCAGCGCCAGCGAGCCTGACGGCACTGTCTCCACCTGCATAACCTGGGCCCCATCGCCTAGCCACATGATGGAGCCCTCGCCGTACGCTTTCTTGATCTGTTTCAGCGTGCTCTCGAGGACTTCGCGCTTCCCCATGGTTTCCCCCTCGACCGAATCTTGCATCGATTCTAGTGCAAGAGCTGCGGCGCTTCAAAGCTGCGCGGGTCGGGCGGCATTCCGCCAGACGGGCGCCGAAGCCCATCTCTGCAAAGCGCAGCATCTTGCCTCGGTTGTATGGCAGGAGCTGCGGCGCTTCAAAGCTGCGCGGGTCGGGCGGCATTCCGCCAGACGGTCGCCGAAGCCTATCTCTGCAAAGCGCAGCAGCTTACATCGATTGTATGGCAAGAGTCGCGCACTTCAATGCCGCAGAGCCCCGCTCCCGCCGTAGGTCAATCGGAGTTGGCGCTCTGCATCTTTCCTGCGGCCTCGACGAAGCGCTTCGCCTCGCCGGCGTCAACACTCGGAAGGATGAGCGTCCGACTTCCCAGACGTAGGGAGAGCCCTCGGCGGGCGAGAGACAAGCGAACGGTCTCGATGCGTCGTTCGATGGTGCCCTCCAGGCGCGAGGTGGATCCCCGGAGCGCACGCAGCGCGAGGCGCGCCGTGCCGCGCTGGAACGCGGCCGCCGGCCCCGTGTCCACAATGCCCACGTCGAGGAGATTGCGGAGCGCCTCGGCGGCATCCCGCCGTGCGTCTTTCGCGAACTCGATCACGATCGTGCCGCGCTCGGTGAGAATGAGCGTCAACCGGTCCTTGACGTCGGAGACGCGAGCGACCTCTTCCAGCCACGCAACCTCGACGACCTCCTCTCTGCCGACTCCTTTCAGCGTTCGCTCGCCGAGCGGCACGTAGCGCAGGTCCTCCGGGAGTCGAGCGCGGCGCTGGACGGACGATGTCGTCAGGACCTGGCTGCCTTTGGCGATGCTCGACAGACGCTGTGCGAGGTTCACGCTGTGGCCGATGAAATCGACGTCGGTCATGATCGGAGTCCCGCTCGAGACGCCGATGCCGGCGTGGAGCAACGCGCTCGACGTCTCTTGGTTGCGGTCGCGCAGTGCGCGTTGGAGGCCGACGGCGGCGAGGAGGGCGTCGCGAGGTTCCTCGAACGCTGCCATGACGCCGTCGCCAAGGCTCTTCACGATCACCCCGTGCTCGCCGATTGCGCCCCTCAGGATGGCCTCATGCTCCTCGGCGAGCTCAAACGCGGCGTGATCTCCTTCGCGCGCTGCGTAGGTCGAGAACCCGCGCAAGTCGCTGAAGAAGAGCCCGATGTCCTCCCCGGACTCAACGTGGCTGCGAAGCTGCTGCCGGATTTTGAGTGTCCGACTCCATGACATGCGTTCCTTTCGACGGGCTGGAAAACCGGATCGCCCGATTATATCATCGGTTCCTGCCTCAACGTGCGAAAGGAGCGGGGAATGGAGAACGCCAAGATCATCGAAGCCCTGAAGAAGACGCCCATCTTCGCCAAGACCAGCGACGAAAGCCTCGCGAGTCTGCTCAAGGTGGCCATCCAGAAGACGGTCCCGGCGGGAACGAAAATCGTGGAAAAGGGTCAGAGCGGTCTCGGGTTCTACTTGATCCTGCAAGGCAAGGCCGACGTCATGTCAGGCGGGAAGAAGCTGGCGGAGATCGGCGAGGGGGGCTTCTTCGGAGAGCTCTCCGTCATCGACGGCGCGCCGCGCACGGCCGACGTCGTCGCGAAGACGGAGTCGACGTGCTTGGTCGTTTCCCAATGGGCGATGCACAGCCTCATCACCACCCATCCGGAGATCGCGCTCAGCATGCTCCAGGAGCTCGCCCACCGGCTTCGCGTGACGGACGAGTCGCGGACGACGACCTGCTCGTAGCGGCGAGCCTGTGCCTTCCATCCCGCTTCTCTGCCTTGGTTCTGCGGCGGCCTTGTCCGACGGGCGCCAGTGGAATTCGACGCTCATCGATGGGCGCATTCTGCTCGACCTGCCGCCGACGGCCGTGCTTCAGATGCACAAGCACGGGGTCGATCTCGCGGACATCGACGTCGTTCTGATCAGTCATCTGCACGCCGACCACGTCTTTGGGCTTCCGTTCCTGTTGCTCGAATATGCTGTGCGGTCAGAGCGACGCACGCCGCTCTACATTGTCGGCCCGCCGGGGCTGCGAGCGCAAAGCGAGACCCTATACGCCCTGGCCTGGCCGGGCATGGCGAAGTCCGGTCTGCGGCCGAGGGGGCCGATCGAGTACGTGGAAGTCGAGCCCCGGCGCGACGTTTCCATCGCCGACCTCGTTGTGTCCGCCACGCCGATGTCGCACTTCGGCATGCTCGCGTTCGGGTACCGATTCACGTGCCGCGGGATCCGCTTTGCCTACACGGGAGACACCGGCGACTGCAGGGAACTCGAAGAGCTACTGTCGGACGTCGACGTGGCCATCATGGAGCTGACGCACCCCACGTCGAAGAACGACCCGGGGCATCTCGACGTCGAGCGGATGACTCGACTGACCGAGGACGCGCGGCGGCTAGGAACACGATTCTTCGCGACCCACATGTCCGTGCCGGCGACGGTCTCTCTCGACGGCGTCACGGTGTGCGAAGACGGAAAGACCTACTGGGTCTGACGTCTGGACCTGACGGCCCAGACGCTATCTCTCATAGCAGGCCCGGCAGCGGGCCTCGTAGCTCCCCAGTCCGCCGACCTGAATCACCGGGCCGTTGGCGGACGCGGGGCGTCCGTCCACCAAGCGTTGCGAGCGCGTCGCCGCGCCGCCGCACTTCACGCAGACCGCTTCGAGCTTGTCGACGCGGTCGGCGAGCGCGAGGAGAGTGGGCATCGGACCGAACGGCTCCCCGGCGAAGGTCAGATCAAGGCCGGCGACGATGACGCGCTTTCCGCGTGCGACGAGATCCTCGCACAGGCTCGGAAGAAGCTCCGAGAAGAAGTTGCCCTCGTCGAACGCGACGACCGTGGCCCGCTCGATCGCGTCGGGGCCGACGGCGCGTTCGAGTGCCGCCATCGTCTCTTCTCCGGGGGCGAGGAGATGGGCCGCGAACTCTCGCCCGTAGTGCGTCATTACCGAGGTCGTGCTGTAGCGGTTGTCGATCGTCGGCTTGAAGAGGAGAATCTCGCCCCGCGCGATGCGAACGCGTTCGAGTCTGCGGATCAGCTCTTCCGTCTTGCCGGAGAACATGCATCCGGTGATGACTTCCAGTTGGCGGCCCTGTGTGAGCATGGTCCCTCCTACGGTTCGGTCGGGAAGAGGTCGATGGCAACGAGAGACTCGAACGGCATTTCCTCGCTGAGGAGCCCGGCATCGACCAGGAAACGCTGAACGTCGACCCACGTCGTCGGGTCGCCGAGACGCACGCTGTCCGCATAGAGCGGCAGGGTGGCCGCAAATGAGCGTCGATCCAGCTCGTCGTTGAGTTCGGGGAAGGCGTGGAAGAACGCGGCAAGCGCCTCGTCGGGAGACGTTCGCGTCGCATCGATCGACTCCTCGACGGCGTCGAGAAACGCGACGAGATCGGCCCGCCTCTCGCGGACGAGATCGGGATGCGCGACGAACACGAGGTCGTAGGTCTCGGGCACGCAGAAGGCTTCCTGCGGGAAGAAGACGGCCGTGTGGCCGTAGAGCTCGACTTGGATGGCCTCGACATTGCGGAACGCGCCGATCGCGTCGACGGAGCCGGCGAGGAGCGCGGCCACGGTGTTGAACCCAACGTTGACGAGATCAACGTCGAGTGCGTCGACTCCGGCGCACGTCAACATCGCGCGCCACAGCGCGGGTTCGAGCGGCGCGAGCGAATAACCGATCGGTCGTTGCGCAAGATTGGACAGCGTCTTCACGCCGCGGTCGGAGAGCGCGAGCAGGCCGCCGAGGCTGTGGTCGATGAGGACGCCGACGGCCACGAGTGGTAGGCCCTCGGCGCGCGCGATGAGGTAGTTGATCTGCGGCGTCAGCGCGATGTCGGCGGCGCGCGCCGCAGCCAGCTTCGCCGGGTCGCTCGCGCTCGACGGCACGACGAGTTCTACGTCCAGCCCTCGCGCTGCGAATGCCCCGGAGTCGAGGCCGGCGTAGAGCGGCACGTGATTCGGGTTTGGCAAGTAGTCCAGGCAGACGGTGAGCGGCGCAGCCGATCCCCTCGCGGAAACTGCGAAAGCAGCCAGCAGAATACAAACGAGAACGCCCCTCACGCCCCTCACCCCCCGCTGCGATTGGCAGACGCGACGCGTCTCGCAGACGCGTCGCTCCCCGCGGGCCCGCCGCCCGCGGGCTCCCTCCACCGCAGAACGTGCCGCTCAATTATCCGAAGCGCGGCGTAGAGCAGCAAGCCGACCAGCGTCAGCATCAGGATCGAAGCGAAGACGAGGTCGACGCGCAGGCGCGCGTTCGATTCGAGCATCAGAAACCCGAGCCCGCGCCGCGCCCCCACCCACTCCCCGATCGTGGCTCCGACCACGGAGAGCGTCGCGGCCACCTTGAGCCCCGAAAAGAAGGAGGGCAGGCTGGCCGGTAGAAGTAGCTTCGTCAGGAGCTGGCGCCGCGTCGCTCCCATCGAACGCAGCAGATCCCTAGCGCCGCTGCCGGCCGTCCGCAGCCCGTCCCACTCGCTCACCGCGACGGGGAAGAAGCCAATGAGCGCGGTGACCACGACCTTGGGCCAGATGCCGTACCCGAGCCACACGACGAGGAGCGGGGCGATGGCGAAGACGGGAATCATCTGTGAGGCGAGCATGAACGGCCGAAGCGCGCGTTCGAGGGACGGTGATGCGTACAAGGCGAGGGCGAGGAGAAGTCCGAACGTTGTGGCGATCGCCATCCCGAGGACGATCTCCGCGAGCGTGATCGCCCCGTGATGCGCAAGCGTTGGGAACTGCGTCACGAAGGTGAGGAGAATTCGGCTCGGCGGGGGGAGAAGGTAGAACGGAACGTGGAACGCGCGGACGGCGCCCTCCCACAGCCCGAGGATGGCGGCGATGAGCGAAGCGGGAATCAAGATGCGCCCGGTCATGTTGCGACCCCGGGAGCGAGGAGAGACAGGAGTCGAGCGCGTTCCGCGGCAACGACGGGATCGGCGCGGCGGCGAGGGCGCGGGAACCCCGTGAGGGGAACGACGTCGCGCACCGTTGCCGGGAGGGGCGTGAGGAGGAGGAGGCGATCCGAAAGAAGGAGTGCCTCCTCGACGTCGTGGGTCACGAGGACGACCGTGCGCCGCAGCTCGGTCCACATGGCGAGGAGCCAGCCTTGGAGCGCGGCGCGAGTCAAGGGATCAAGGGCGCCGAGCGGCTCGTCGAGGAGCAGGAGGTCACGGTCCGACAGGAACGTTCTCGCCAACTCAACGCGCTGGCGCATGCCGCCCGAAAGCTGGCTCGGATAGAGATGCTCGAACCCGCGCAGGCCGAAGCGCTCGAAGAGAGACATCGCCTCGGCGCGAGCCTCGGCGAGCGGGC
>CAIOLV010000040.1 GCA_903859225.1 uncultured bacterium | reverse complement strand
GCGTCTCGAAACACGCCACAAGATGCCCCGCGACACCCCTTACACAACGCTTCGAAGCTATCACGTGTAAGAGGTTTAGGCTGATCCCGTTTCGCTCGCCACTACTCCGGGAATCTCGGTTGATTTCTTTTCCTCCGGTTACTGGGATGTTTCGCTTCACCGGGTTCGCCGACCGCACCTACTGAGGTTTCGATGCGGCCTTCTATGGCTTCACCATAGTGGGCACTCCCATTCGGATATCCTCGGATCAAAGCCTGCTTAGCGGCTCCCCGGGGCTTATCGCAGCTAGCCACGTCCTTCATCGCTTCCAACTGCCAAGGTGTCCACCGTTTGCCCTTACATCGCTTATGCGGCACACACTCTATTCACTTGTCAAGGAGCAACGCGGCTTCCGCCACGTAGTTTGTGATCGTAACACGACCAGACCGGGCGTGTCAAGCGCCCGTTCCAGCCATGACAGGCGAGACATTACCCTACCCCGCCCCCCGTTTCAAGCCGCCACCGCTGCCATCGCGAGGTCACGGGAGTCCTCTTCCAGATGGCTCGGCGGACTCCCCGTGTTCTATTCCATCCGTCCCTTGGAGAAGAAACACATGCGCAGCAGTCGCCAGCGCGTCCAGTTCGGCAAAGCCGAGCGTCTCGCCGCGCACTCCGCCATCCAGACCGCTCTTCACGAGGACTTCGCCTACCACGTCGGCTGGGAGCGCGCGCTGGAGCGCATTTCGTAGAGTCTTGCGGCGCGCACCGTAGATCGCCCGAACGACAGCGAAGAAGCTCGATTCGCTCGACGTGAAGCGAGGCTTGGCACGCATAGCGAGCCGCCACAAACACGAGTCCACCTCCGGCACGGGGTAGAAGGCACTTCGTGGGATGCGCCGCAGGATCGCGACATCCGCGTAGGCCTGCACGAAGATCCCGAGCGCCGTGCCGGCACGGCTTGGGCTTGCGAGGATCTTCTCCGCCACCTCGCGCTGAGTGATCAGGTACGCGGATCGAATCGCAGCACGCCCGTCAATCAGCTTCTTGAGGATGGGCGCGGTGATGCTGTAGGGAGTGCTTCCGACGACAACCAGCCTGTCTCCCCACGCCGCAGCGGCCGCGTCGAAGTCGTACTCGAGGACATCCTGTTGGAGGATCTCGATCGTGCCGGCTCGAGGCGCGAGCAGCTCCTGCATTCGCCTCGCCAGCCGCCGGTCGATCTCAAGTGCGACGAGTCGCTCGACCTGCGCCGCAAGCGGCAGCGTGAGCGCCCCGAGCCCTGCGCCAATCTCTATCACAGCACCGGCCGGGTTCTCCGCTCGTACGATGTCGACGACATCTGTGGCAGTCCGAGGATCGACGAGGAAGTTCTGACCCAGCCGCTTGCTCGGCCGGACGCCCGCGGCCTCCAGCGCGCGCCGAACGGCAACCTCTCCGACGAGCTCGTTACTCACCGAATTCCTGTTCGACCCACGGAACGATCGTTGCGGACACGCGTGGATCGACCGGTTCATCCAGGTGCTGGTAGACGAGGTTCGGTTCCTCGGGGTGACGGCGAAGGAGATGGTTGAGATCCGAGAGCAACACCGCGGACACGTCTGCGTTCCCGGACGTCCTGAGAACCTCCGCCGTGGCTTCTCCGTCCTTCGGCGGAACCTGCGCGTCCTTCCCGGCGCTGATGATGAGGACGGGGCACGTAATGCGCGACAGGCTCGCAACCGGATCGGCATTGTAGTGCTCACGCAGCCAGGCGAGGCCGAGCGGCGACAATTTCAACTGCTGCGCCGCCGCGTCGGTCAGCCAGGGTAGGGCGGCGCGCAGAGCAGATACGGAGATGTCAACCCACTGGCCCGTCGACGCCTTGATGAACGAGATGAACTGGTCTTCTTGTTCCAGTGCAGCTCGGATGTGATCTTCGGACGCTCCTTGTTGGCGGAGCAGGCTCTCCACCTGCCATCGCGTGACGCCGGCGAGCGATTGCGGCGACCCGCAGAGAAGGACGAGTCCATCGACAGCCGGGTTCCCCGCTGCAAGATCCTCAACTAGATAGGTGCCCTCACTGTGCCCGAGGGCGGCGCACGGCACGCCGGCCAGCTCAGGTTGCGCGCGGAGGGAATCCCACGCGGCCCGGACATCGGCCAAGAGATCTGAACGCGACGCTGTGCTGGCGTCGCCTCCGCTCGCCCCCACGCCGCGCTTGTCGTAGCGGAACGAAGCGATGCCTTTGTCAGCGAAAGCCCGAGCGAGTTGGCGATATGCGTCCATCTGAAGTCCCGGCGCGTTGCCGTCGCGATCCACCGGACCTGATCCTGCCACGAACAGCACCGCGCAGAGCGGCGCCGTCTGAGTCGGAGGCAACGTCAGCGTCCCGGCGAGGGTCACGCCACCGCTCTGAAATGTGAGAGGTCTCTCTATCCCGCCTGCGGTTGTTCCCGCGCTCGGGGGCTCGATGACCGAGAATCCGTCAGGAAGAAGCTCGACGTCATAGGCCACGGTGCCTTGACGGCGATTGACCAGTCCAACAAGGCGCCCCTCGTAGCTGACGAGATCGATCACCGTGTCTCCCAGGTGGACAGCGATCTTCTTCCCCATGTAGGTCTTCGTCCCTGACTCGAACTTCACTTCCACCGGCTCGTCCCAACGCGACGGGATGCGCATGAGAGCTTGGGGCACGGCGGCGGAGAATATCTGCCCTACGGATCCGCCGCGGATGGCATCAAGGAGAACGGCGTAGTGGGCGATGACGTTGTTGTCGAGAAGCAGGAGGTTCTCATCCAGATCGCCGTCGACCGCTTGCCTCGCGCTACCCGCCTGAACCTCCATCGTGAAGTCTCGATCTCCACGCTGCGCGCTGACGATCTGCGTTCCAGACGGCGTCTCGGCGGCCAGTTGATAGGCAAGAGGGCGGTAGTCGCTGTTGTAGTGGGTCTGGTCCGCGATCTCGATCTCAGCGCCTGACGCGGCCAGCGTCCCCTGGGAGACGAGGAGATATCCCCCGTCGGAGTTGAGGAAGAGGGTGAAGGACTCATCAAGCCACTTCGCACCGTCGCGGACGAGCACGAAGTGGCCGGAGTCCACAACTTCCCCGGATGGCTCGACCACGTCCGGCTGTTTCGCGGGCCCGAGAGGCGCGAGGAGCGCCAGCGCAAGAACTCCGAGGACAATACCCAAGATCAGAAGAAGCTTCGTGTACATGCGGCCTCCGAACTACACGAGATCCTGCCCTCAGGCGAGTGGGAGGGATGGGGCAGCTCTTTCGCTAGAGTCACGCACCGCCGCCCTGGTCACCCAGGCCATCATATGACTCACGCCCCCCGCGGCCCGGCCGCCGCTGCGTCTCGCACCGTGGACGGCTGGTCTTCGCCGGGCGAGTGCGCTTCGGCCGTCTTCGTCTCGTCGCTTTGCGTCGGCTCGGCTCCGCGGCATCGTCCGTGATCTGTCCGGTAGAAGCCGCTTCCCCGGAATTGAACGCCCACGTGAGGAAGCAGCCGCCTCGTCTGACGGCTTCCACACGAAGGACACAGCGCACCCTCGATGTCCCCGTGCGATTCAAGGGTGCGGAACTCCAGTCCGCACGTGGCACACTCGTTTCTGCGAAGCGGCACTCTATCCTCCTGGCAACCCCACTACTAGCACTCAGGTAAGCCAACTGCCAGACATCGTACTCCGCACCATGAGATCTATCAAACAGGACGAGGAGTTGCCCAGCTCCCACGTTCGGCTTGGCATCCGTCAAGCCGCGGGCTCCTCTACGGCGACGGCGATGCGGCACACCCGTATGCCGCAAAGTCGATCTTGTCGCTCTCGATCACGGACACCCCGAAGCGCGGCCACGTCAAGTTGTAGTACGCGAGGCCGGTTAGGCTCGGGAGGCCCGCGTGCGCATCGGCAATCACCCACGTCTCGTAGCCGTTCCGAACCGCGCCGAGCGCGGTGTCAAAGACGCACACGTTGGTCGCTTGGCCGGTGATCAGGAGGCGGTGAGCGCCGATCTCGTTCAGTACGCTCACAAGCGTCGTATTCTGAAACGAGTCCGCCACCGTCTTCCAGACGATCGGCTCGCCGGGCAACGGAGCGATCGCTGAGACGGTGTC
>CAIOLV010000039.1 GCA_903859225.1 uncultured bacterium | reverse complement strand
TTCGAGTCGAGCTGGAACGGGTTCTTGCCCTCGGCGGCGAGCCGCGGGTCGAAGCGATAGAGCGGCCAGTAGCCGGCTTCAACGGCCGACTTCTCTTCTTCCTGGCTCTTGCCCATGCCGTTCTTCAGTCCCTGGTTGATGCACGGCGAGTAGGCGATGACGACGCTTGGCCCGGGGTAGCTCTCGGCCTCGGCGATCGCCTTCAAGCACTGCTGCTTGTTGGCACCCATCGCCACAGTGGCTACGTAGACGTACCCGTAGGTCATCAGCATACGCCCGAGATCCTTCTTCTTCGTTTTCTTGCCCGACTCGGCGAACTTGGCCACCGAGCCCGACGGCGTCGATTTCGACGATTGGCCGCCGGTGTTCGAGTACACCTCGGTATCGAGCACGAGCACGTTGACGTCCTCGCTCATCGCCGCGACGTGATCGAGGCCGCCGTAGCCGATGTCGTAGGCCCAGCCGTCGCCGCCGATCACCCACACCGATTTCTTCGTGAACAGGTCACGCATCGCGAGGATCTCGCCGAGCGCCGGATTGCCCTTCGCTTCCTTCGCGAGAAGAGAAGCTAGCGCGTCGCCGGCCGCGCGTGACGCTGCGGCGTTGTCCTTGCCGGCCACCCACGCAAGCATGGCGTCCTTCAGCGCGGGCGAGACGGAGCCCGCAGCGGCCTCCGAGACCAGGCGTGCCAAGCGATTGCGGCGCGCCTTCATCGCCAGCATCATGCCGAACCCGTACTCGGCGTTGTCCTCGAACAAGGAATTGGCCCACGCCGGGCCGTGCCCATCGGCGTTGACGCAATACGGGACCGACGGCGCCGATCCGCCGTAGATGGACGAGCAGCCCGTCGCGTTGGCGACCAGCATCCGCTCGCCGAAGAGCTGCGTCACGAGCTTGACGTAGGGCGTTTCGCCGCAGCCGGCGCAGGCGCCCGAGAACTCGAACAGCGGTCTGCGGAACTGGCTTCCCTTCACGGTGTCGGTCGGCATGAGGCCGTCGCGCACAGGGAGCGCGACGGCATAGTCGTAGCACGCCTGTCCGGCGAGCTGCGTCTCGAGCGGCTTCATCACGAGCGCCTTCTCGCCCTTCTTTCCGGGGCAGATGTCGGCGCAGTTGCCGCAGCCCTGGCAGTCGAGCGGATCGACCTGGATGCGGAAGCCGTAGGGCTCGAAGCCCTTGCCGATTGCCGGAATCGTCTCAAATCCGGCCGGAGCTTTCGTCTTCTCTTCCGCCGTCACAAGGAACGGCCGGATCGTTGCGTGCGGGCAGACGAAGGCGCACTGGTTGCACTGGATGCAGTTCGCCGACACCCACTCCGGCACGTCGATCGCCGTGCCGCGCTTCTCGTATTGCGTTGTGGCGATCGGGAAACTCCCGTCGGGTCCAGTCCACTCGTACGTGCCGTCGAGCTCGGCGCAGAAGGCGCTGACAGGGAGCCTGTCGCCGTCCTGCTGCAGCATCGGACGCATGACTTCGAGCGCCCACTCTGGCTGGTCGAGCTTCTCGGCCGCTCCCTTGGCGGTCCGCCAAGCGGCCGGAACCTTGATCTCGACGAGGTTGCCGAGCGTGGCGTCAACGCCGGCGTAGTTCATCTGCACGACCTTCTCGCCCTTCTTCCCGTATTCCTTATTGATGGCCTTCTTCAATTGGGCGATGGCCTCGTCCACGGGGAGCACTCCGGCCAGCTTGAAGAACACGGTCTGCATGATCATGTTGATGCGTCCGCCGAGGCCGACTTCGCCGGCGATTTTGACCGCGTCGATCGTGAAGAACTTGAGCTCCTTCTCGGCGATCGTCCGCTTCAGCGCTGCGGGCAGATGCTTCTCGAGCTCTTGCGCCGTCCACGGGCAGTTGAGCACGAACGTGCCGCCCTTCTTGATGCCGGCCAGGAGGTCGTACGTGTCGACGTAGGCTCGGTTGTGGCAGGCGATGTAGTCGGCGTTCTGTACTAGGTACGGGGACTGAATGGGGCTCTTTCCGAACCGCAGGTGCGATACGGAGATTCCGCCCGACTTCTTCGCGTCGTAGGCGAAATAGCCTTGAGCGTAGAGGTCCGTGTTGTCGCCGATGATCTTGATGGCGCTCTTGTTCGCGCCGACCGTGCCGTCCGACCCGAGGCCCCAGAACTTGCACTGGATTGTGCCCTTCGGCGAGACGTCGATCTCAGACGGAACAGGAATCGACAGCTTCGTCACGTCGTCGTCGATGCCGACCGTGAAGCCGTTCTTTGGCTCTTTCGACTTCAGGTTGTCAACAACGGCCTTTGCCATGCCGGGCGTGAAGTCCTTCGATCCGAGGCCGTAGCGTCCGCCGATGACGAACGTCTTGATCCCGCGCTGCTGGAACGTCGTGCAGACGTCGAGATAGAGTGGCTCGCCCTGGCTGCCGGGCTCCTTCGTGCGGTCGAGCACGGCGATCTTCTTCACCGTCTTCGGGAGTGCGGCGGCGAAGTGGTCGCTCGACCACGGTCGGTACAGCCGCACCTTGAGGAGGCCGACCTTCTCGCCCTTCGCATTGAGGTGGTTGAGTGTCTCCTCGATCACGTCGCACGAAGATCCCATGGCCACAATGACGTTCTCGGCGTTCGGATCGCCGACGTAGTCGAACAGGTTGTACGAGCGCCCAGTGAGCGCGGAGACCTGTTGCATAACCTCGGCCACGATCTGGGGGACAGCAAGGTAGTAGCGGTTGGCGGCTTCGCGACCCTGGAAGTAGATGTCGGGCATTTGAGACGTTCCGCGCTGGTGCGGGTGCTCGGGGTTCATTGCCCGGCGGCGGAAGGCGTCGATCTCGTCTTGCGGCGCGATCTTGGCCAGCGTGTCGTACGGGATGACCTCCACTTTCTGCACCTCGTGCGATGTGCGGAAACCGTCGAAGAAGTGCAGGAACGGGACCTTGCTCTTGAGCGTCGCGAGGTGGGCGACGGTAGCCAGGTCCATGACCTCCTGCACCGATGCGGACGCGAGCATGGCGAAGCCGGTTTGTCGCGTCGCCATGACGTCGGCGTGGTCGCCGTAGATGGAGAGCGCATGGGCAGCCAGCGCCCGCGCCGACACATGGAAGACCGTGGGCAGCAACTCGCCCGAGATCTTGTACATGTTCGGGATCATGAGCAAGAGACCTTGCGAGGCGGTGAACGTCGTGGTGAGCGCCCCCGCAACCAACGAGCCGTGGACGGCGCCCGCAGCGCCTGCCTCAGACTGCATCTCGGAAATCTGCAATGGTTGGCCGAAGATGTTCTTTCGGCCGTGCGCGGCCCACACGTCGGCCACTTCTCCCATCGTGGAACTCGGGGTAATCGGGTAAATGGCGGCGACGTCGCTGAACGCGTATGCGACGTGGGCCGCGGCGGTGTTTCCATCGATCGACATCATCTGTCGCTCTCGATCTGCCATGAGACGTCCTCCTCGATTGCGCCGACGGGGTCTGCAAGTGCCGCAGATCCGCCCGGGCGCGGGGATTGTATCGGCGGGATCCGGCAGGCACAACGAGTTGTGGGTCACTCTGGCCGAGCCATCGACACGCGTCCGCTCCTTCGCGGAGACATACGGGCAACGTCACGGGCCTTTGCGGTGTGTCTAGGATTCCCTCCGGGAAGGAATAACTATAGCTGTCGGTAGTTGTTCGGTATTCCGAACGTTAGGAGGTCGTCGTATGATGAAACGTCTTGTGGTTGTCGGGATGGTCGTCGCGCTCCTCCTTGCCATGGCAGTGAGCGTCTTCGCCGATCCGATTCACGTCGGTGGCGGGCCGAAGCTGATGAGCACGCCCATCCACGTTGGCGGCGGGCCGATGCTGATGAGCACGCCGATTCATGTCGGCGGAGGGCCTCTGGCAGAGTAGGAGAGAATCTTCCGACCTCAGAGAGGTCGTAGGGTGAAGGTGGCGGGGAATCCCGTCACCTTCCTTCTTTTTGGCGGGGCACCACGTCGCGGTCGCGGCCGCGTCGGTGACACGCGGCCGGTTTGGAGGCAGAATCGTCTAGCGCGGTGTCGATTTCCCGCGCGGATGACGTAGGCATGTCGAGGAGACGGCCGTGACTCAAGGGTTGACGCTTGGGAGGTCCGACAAAGACGCGCAACACGCGTCGAAGCAATCGTCGTCCGCCGACCTTCTCGTGCAGCATCGAGCGCTCGAGGTGACACGTCATCGGATCGCCGCCGGGAAGCACTTCTACCTCGACGAGGCGAGCGAATGGTCCGGGTTCGAGTTCATTTACGTCATCCACGGTGCGCTGACGCTGTCGAGCGGCGACGACAAGACGCCGCTCCGTGCAGGAGACTACATCTACCACCGCGGTCTTCCGGAGCGCGCCTACTTTCGAGTTGACGAGGATCTCGAATTGCTCATGGTGTCGTCCCCGCCGAGCTACCACCTGGTCAAGGACGAGATCCAGGAGATCATGGCTCTCGCTCGCTCGGTCGAAGAGAAAGACGAGGCAACGGAAGGCCACTGCCACCGCCTGGAGCGGCTCGCGATCCGGACCGGGGAGCGGCTTGGTCTCCCCGGGCAGCGGCTGATCGATCTCTCGTACGGCGCGTACCTCCACGACGTAGGCAAGGTCCGGGTGCCGGATCACATCCTGAACAAGGCGGGACGTCTCACCGACGAAGAGTGGGTCGAGATGCGGCGCCATCCGGAGTATGGTGCGGACATGCTTCGCGAGAAGACGTTCCTGAAGGCGGCGGCGCAGATCGTCTTCTGCCATCACGAGAACTACGACGGGAGCGGGTACCCGCGCAGCCTTCGCAGTGAGGAGATCCCGATCGAAGCCCGCGTCGTCTCGGTCGTCGACGCGTACGACGCCATCACGTCCGAACGACCGTATCAGGTTGCCGCGGCCAAGTCCAAGGCGATCCAGGAGCTGCGCCTCAACGCGGGGACGCAGTTCGATCCCCGCGTCGTGCGGGCGTTCCTCTCGGTGATCGGAGAGGATGACCTTGCCTAAGGGTTCGCTCGGTCGATGGAAGCACCTCGTGATCTTGCTCCCGCTCGGCGTCGCGATCGGAGCGGTCGGCGGCCTCATCTGGAACGATCTCCTGTTCGGACTCGCCATCGGCGCGGGGTTCGCCGTCTTCTACGGGTTGATCTTCGCGATCCGGAACGCTCGCTAGGAAGGAGAAAGGGACCGCGGCCTTGGCTTCTGCGGTTCCGCAGCCGAAGCTAGAGAGAAGGGGGCAGCGTTGCTGCCCCCTTCTCTTCGAAAGCGGTATCAGGTCTGTCGGAATCCGGCTACAGCTTGGGCATGAGCATCTGGAACGCTCGCTCGAGATCCGGCTGCCCGATCTCCTGGAGTTCGTAGCGGACACGCGTCGTCGGCACCTTGAACTTGAGGAGCCGGCCGAGGTCGATCGGCGTTCCGATGACGATGGCATCGCAGTCCGTACGGTCCACCGTCTTCTGGAGGTCGCGCACCTGCTTCTCGCCGTACCCCATGGCGGGAAGGAGGCGGCCGATGTCGGGGTACTTGTGGAACGTCGCGGTGATCGAATCGACCGTGTAGGGGCGTGGGTCGACCAGTTCCGCGGCGCCGAACCGCTGGGCGGCGATCACTCCGGCTCCGTACTCCATGCCGCCGTGCGTGAGGGTCGGGCCGTCCTCAATGACCAGCACGCGCTTGCCGCGAATGATGCTCGGGTCGTCCACTTGGATCGGCGACGCGGCCTCGATCACGATGGCGCGCGGGTTCATGCCATGGACGTTCTCTCGGACAAAGTGGATGTCCTCGAGCGATGCCGTGTCGACCTTGTTGATGATGATGACGTCGGCCATGCGCACGTTCACGCCGCTTGGATAGTAGAGCAGTTCATGCCCGGCGCGGTGCGGATCGACGACGACGATCGACAGGTCCGGCTTGTAGAAGGAGAAGTCGTTGTTCCCGCCGTCCCAGATGATGACGTCGGCCTCCTTCTCCGCCGCTCGGACGATCTTCTCATAGTCCACGCCGGCGTAGACGATGGTCCCGTTGTCGATATGCGGCTCGTACTCCTCCCGCTCCTCGATCGTGCAGTTGTGCTTGTCGAGGTCGGCGTACGTCTCGAAGCGCTGGACCTCCTGCGCCACGAGGTCGCCGTACGGCATCGGGTGGCGAATGACAGCCAGTTTCTTGCCTTTCGCCTTGAGGATCTCGCACACGCGGCGCGTCGTCTGACTCTTGCCAGAGCCGGTCCGCACCGCGGTGATCGAGACCACCGGCTTCGTGGACTTCACCATGGTCGAGGCGGGGCCGAGCAGCATGAAGTCGGCTCCCGCGGCGTTGACCTCCGCCGAGCGCTCCATAACGTACTGGTTGGACACGTCGCTGTAGCTGAATACCACGATGTCGGCGCGCTTCTCCTTGATGAGTGTCAGGAGCTCGCTTTCCGGATGGATGGCGATCCCATTAGGATAGAGCTTTCCCGCCAGTTCGTGCGGGTACGTACGTCCCGCGATGTCGGGGATCTGCGTTGCCGTGAACGCGATCACCTCGTAGTCCTGATTGTTGCGGAAGTAGACATTGAAGTTGTGGAAATCGCGGCCGGCAGCCCCCATGATGAGAACCCGTCGTTTCATGCGCACATCTCCCTCTACTGCAGGACTCGATACCCGCATTATGCGGGGTCGGGGAAACGTCTTCAAGGGAGCTTGTGCAGAGCAGTACGCACGCTTATCATCGCGCGCCATGTCCGTCGCGAACCTGATCACGCTCTTCCGCGGAGCACTCGTAGCACCCGTCGTCTACTTGTTCCTGTCGGGTCACCGCGCGGCGGCCGCGGCGCTCTTCGTCGTGGTCTGCCTCGGCGACATCGTGGACGGAATGGTGGCGCGAGCACGGCAAGAAGTGACGCCACTCGGCAAGGCGCTCGATCCGATCGTTGACAAGGCGCTGTACGTGTCGCTCTTGTCCTCTCTCCTCGTCATTGGCGAGATCTCCGGATGGGCGTACGCGGCGTTCCTCGTCCCGCAGATTGGCCTCGGCGTCGGGGCCATCGTCCTGCAGCTGCGTCACCGTCAGGTGCAAGCGGCCCGACTGGTGGGAAAGGCGGCTTCGCTCGTCTCGTTCTTTGCGCTCTTCTTCTTGCTGGTTCGCTGGCCCGGGGGGCTGTGGCTCTTCTACGCAGCCATCACCCTGACGTACATCGCCGGTTTGGACTATCTCCTCGCTGCGCGGTCGCTCGGGAAAGCTGCCTCGTAGGCCTCGCGCGGGAAGGCAGGCGGCGGCGGCGCCTCGAACGTGAGGCGCGCTCCGGTCGCGGGGTGCTGGATCGTCAGCTTCCATGCGTGCAGCAGGAGGCCGTCCGCGGGCGGACCGCCGTAGAGCTCATCACCCACGACGGAGTGGCCGATGTACTTGAAGTGGACCCGGATCTGGTGGGTTCTTCCTGTCCGCGGACGGACGAGGACGAGGGTCCGATTCGGCCGCCGTGCGAGGACGCGAAACTCCGTTTCGGCCGCCCGCCCGTCGGAGCAGACGGTCATTCGGCGCGGAGCGCGCATGTCGCGGCCCACCGGGGCGTCGATGCATCCGTCCGACTCGCTGAACGTTCCGACGACCCACGCGAGGTAGCTCTTCTCCACCACGCGGTCGGCAAACTGCTGCTTGAGTGAGGCCATGGCCCGCGGTGTCTTCGCAACAACCAGGATGCCCGTCGTCTCCTTGTCGATGCGGTGCACGATGCCCGGTCGGGCGGGATCGTCCGATGGAGGTAGGTCCCTTGTCGCGAGGAGTCCCTCGACCAGGGTCGTCGTGCCGGTCGTTCCGGCGCCTGGATGGACGACGAGCCCGGCGGGCTTGTTCACCGCCACGACCTCGTCGTCTTCGTAGACGATGTCGAGCGGCAGCGGTTGCGGAGTGAGAGGAGCGACCGACCGAGGGAGCCAGACGACGGTCTCTCCCTGGCGGAGACGATGGGACGGCTGGAGCGCCGGGCGGTCAGCGATCGACACGAGCCCGTCGCGGATTTGGCGTTGCACTTCCGCACGCGAGACGCGACCGTCCAATGCGACGAGGAACTGGTCAAGGCGCTGCCCCTCGTCTTCGGGGCCGATCGTCCGGGAAATCCGCTCCATTGGGGCAGAAACTCGTTTGTTCACGCTCGCAGTGTCCCGTATAATGCCCTCGTTGTGAGTCCGGAGGGTTGAAGGGGGTCGCCCAAGGCGACCTGTTTCTTCCTAGGGGACAGAGTAGGGAAAGTGGGACGAGAAGTCCACTCCCTCATGGCGAGACGTCGGGCGTGCGACGCGGAGACGGAAGACGATGAACATCGATTTCATTGAAGCGCTGGAAGAGATGGCGAAGGACAAAGGGATCCCAAGAGAGGATCTCTACGCCGCCATTCGAAAAGGACTGGCCGCTGCGTTCGCCGAAGAGCACGGGCTGGATGACGACGAGGACATCGAGGTCGCCATCGATCAGCACTCCGGCGACATCACCATCCGAGGCCAGCGCATCGATCTTGCCAAGTTCGGACGCATTGCGACGAAGAAGGCGGAGGAGACGATCCGCCAGGAGATCGCCCAGCGCCGTCGTGAGATCGTGCACGGACTGTTCATCTCCCGCGTCGGAGAAGTGATCAGCGGGTCGATCCACCGGTTCGAGGGCAAGAGCGTGTGGGTCAACCTTGGGGAAGCCGAGGCGATCCTGCCGGAGGCGGAGCGGATCCCCGGCGAGCGATACCACGCCGGCGAGAGGTTGCGCGCCTACTTGGTGAGCGTCGAGGAGACGCAGGGCGATCCGCGGATTCTCCTCTCCCGCACGCGGAAGGAATTCGTCGCCGCGCTGATGAAGCTTGAGGTTCCCGAGATCGAGGAAGGCGTCCTCGTCATCCGCGCGATCGCGCGCGAGCCAGGCCGGCGGTCGAAGGTGGCGGTCGAGTCTCTCGATCGCAACGTCGACCCGGTCGGCACGTGCGTCGGTGCCGGAGGCGCCCGCGTTCGCATGGTGACGCGTGAGTTGTCCGGAGAGAAGATCGACCTCGTCCGATGGAGCGAGGACACCGTTCAATTGCTCAAGAACGGGCTCGAACCTGCGTCCGTGCTGTCGGTGGAGCTGGACGAGGAGAAGCGAAAGGCCAAGGTCATTGTCCCGGACGACGAGCTGTCCCTCGCCATCGGAAAGGGTGGCCAAAACGTGCGACTGACTGCGAAGCTCGTCGGCTACGATATCGACGTGACGAGCCCTTCGGAGGACGCTGCTGCGGCAAAGGCGAAGGATGCTGCTGCTGCGGCAAAAGCGAAGGACGACGCTGCCGCGGCGAAGGACGCCTAACCGTCCGACCGACGGCCCGGAGGCCGCTCGATCCGTCCTACTCCTCTCGACTCGCATCCCCTAACCCTCCGTGCCGAAGGAAGGAAGAGGGTATAATCGACGCAACCTGGGAGAAGGAGCGTGGCGGGGCTTGAGCACAGTACTGAACGTGGTCAGCGGGATCGTCAGCCTGTTGGCCGCCGTGCTCATCGGCCTGCTCATCGGAAGCCTCCCACGACGCCGGCGGGAAGAAGAGATCGCCGCTCAGGCGCAAGAGGAAGCTGAACGGCTGAAGAAAGAGAAACTCCTCGAAGGGCGCCAGCAGGTCCAGGAACTCAAGGATGAGTTCGAGGAGCGGGCAAAACGACGCGAAGAGGAGCTTGCCCGGTCCGAAGAGCGCGTCCTTCGACGCGAGGACCGTCTTGGCAAGAAGGCCTCGCAGTTCGAGAAGACCGAGGACTCGCTGCGCGCCGACGAAGAGGAGATGCTGCGCCTCAAGGAAGAGGGGCTGCGGCTCCTCGAGCAAGAGAAACAGCAACTCGAGCACACCGCGGAGTGGACGCGCGACCAGGCGCGCGACCACCTGCTCAAGGTCGTGGAGAACGAGTCCCAGCTGTATTTCTCAAAGAAGATGGAGGAGATTGAGCGCAAGGCGCGCGACGAAGCCGAGGAGCGGGCCGCCCACATCATCGCCACGGCCGTACAACGGTACGCGCCGGAGTACGTGGAGGAAAACGCCGTGAGCTCCGTCCCTCTGCCCTCGGAGGACTTCAAGGGGCGCATCATCGGCCGCGAGGGGCGTAACATCAAGACCTTCGAGGCGCTGACCGGCGTCGAGCTTCTCGTGGATGACACGCCGGAGATGGTCGTCCTGTCGTGTTTCAACCCGCTGCGACGTGAAGTTGCGCGGATGGCGTTGTCGCGACTGATCGAGGACGGGCGAATTCACCCGGCCCAGATCGAAGAGAAAGTGCAGCGCGCGAAGGCACGCCTGGCAGATCGTGTGAAAGAGGAAGGAAAGAAAGCGGCGTTTGACCTGGGGATCGACCTTCACCCCGAGCTCGCCGCACTCCTCGGTCGGCTGCGCTATCGGACGAGCTACGGACAGAACCAGCTCGTGCACTCAATCGAAGTGAGCGTCATCGCCAAGATCCTTGCCGATGAACTGGGTGTGAGCTCGAAGAAAGCGAAGCGGGCCGGGCTCCTCCATGACATCGGGAAGGCCGTCGATCACGAGGTCGACGGCCCCCACGCGATGATCAGCGCCGACCTCGCCCGTCGCTATGGGGAGAGCCGCGACATCGTGCAGGCGATCGCCGCGCATCACGAAGACATCGAGCCGACAGGGATTCTCGACGTGCTTATTCAGGCGGCGGACGCGCTGTCAGCGGCGCGTCCGGGAGCGCGCCAGGAGACGTACGAGCGCTACGTTCAGCGGCTCCACGATCTCGAGGAACTCTGCCGGTCGTTCCCGGCCGTGCAGGAGGCGTACGCGATTCAGGCCGGCCGCGAAGTGCGGGTCATGGTCCAGCCGGACCGGGCGAGCGACGACATGGCGGCGAAGCTGGCCTACGACATCGCGCGGGCGATCGAAGAGGAGCTGAGCTACCCCGGGGAGATCAAGGTCAACGTCGTCCGCCACACGCAGTTCTCCGAGAGCGCGAAGTAGAAGAGCGGGCGAGAGATGAACGTGCTGAAGGTCCCCACGGCGACGGATCCGGCAGCAACGGCCCGTGCGATCGCGAAGGACATTCGCATCGACGGCGCCGCCGAGATGCAGGTGATCGGCCGCGCGGCGAACCAGCCGTGAAGGTCGTTCGCCATTGCGCGGAGCTCCCTCGCAGCGACTGGGATGGACGTGCACTGCATTCCCCGGCTTCGCCGTCGTTCGGATCAACGGGGATGAAACAGAAACAGAGCGGACGGGCATCCCTATTCCGCGCCTGCCCGCGGCACGACCTCCGCGCGCCGACGGCGCGCACCGTGACCGAGTGAAGCCGGTGCGCAAGGGCTTCTTGTTCCGTGACCGCGGCGTCTGTACCATTGGTCAAGTCTATCGATCCTTGGTCAAGGGAGTGACGTAAAGCGATGCCCACGTTCTTGAAGCGCCATCAGAAGGCCGTCATTTGGGCCATCATCGTGTCGTTCGTGATTGGGGCAGGCGGTCTGCTCAGCCTGGACCGCGCCGGAGTGTTCAGCAGCAAGTCGTCGAGCACCACCACCTCGGGGCAGCCGACGTTCGCTGCGACCGTGGAAGGCACCACGATCAGCCTTGACACGCTGAACGCGCGCACGACCCAGATGATGACGCAGTATCAGAACCTCTACCGCCAGGCCGGCATGGATCCGACGACGATCTACAACGGCGCCGCGGGGGCGATGCTCAAGTTGCGGCTGGAGAGCGGCAGCCTCTCGGATCTGATTCGGGAAGCGATCTACGCTCAAGAGGCGAGATCTCGCGGGATCAAGGTGTCTGATTCCGCCGTCGAAGCGGAGTTCACAAAGCAGTATCAGCAGCTTCTCACGTCGAATGGAATCACGGAAGCTCAGCTGACCACCTACCTCGAGCGCCAAGGGCGGACGCTCGCCAGCTTCAAGGCCGATCTCAAGCCGGCCGTCGCGACACAGCTCCTCGTCCAAGCCGTCAATGCCGTGGTGGCGGCAGGCGCCGCTCCGACCGAGGACGAAGTCGCCGCATACTTCGAGAAGAACATCTCCAACTACGATGTGGCGGAGCAGGTCCACGCTTTGCACATCCTCGTGGCCGACCTGGCCACCGCGCAGGCAATCGAGAAGCAGCTTGCGACGGGCGCGGATTTCGCGACGCTGGCCGCGCAGTATTCGATCGACACCGGGACGAAATCGAAGGGTGGCGACCTCGGTTGGTTCGGCCGCGGGACGATGGTGGCGGAGTTCGAGGACGTTGCGTTCTCCCTTCAACCGGGGGAGACGAGCGATCCGGTGAAGACGACCTACGGCTACCACATCATCCGCGTGGTCGAGCGCAAGCAGTCGCACACTCCGTCGTTGGCGGAAGTGCACGACCAGGTGGTCAAGGACCTCACGGCCGCGAACCAGACGACGCGAGCGAATGACTGGTACGCCGGCGTCCTCAAGACGAAGAAGGTCGTGATCGGCATTCCCGCCGTCAACGCCTTCATGATCCAGGAGGACAACATCGATCGCGGGCTGGCGGAGTTCGAGCGCCTGTTCTCCGTCGACAAGGGCACTGACCCATATCTCGCGTACTACATCGGGCAGATCTACGAGCAGAAGGGAAGCACGGCGGCCAACGAGCGAAAGACGCTCGAGGCCGTGACGTCGCCGACCGCTGAACAGACGGGCCGGATCGCGGATCTCAAGGTGATCGAGAAAGAGGCCAAAGACAAGGCGCTGGCTGCCTACCTCACGCTGATCGACGACAACCAGATCGACGACACGCTCTTGACCCGAATTCTCAACCTCGATCCCGGGAGCACGAAGGCCATGATGGCCATGGGAGCGGTTCTTGCGGACAAGGGAGACTCGGCAGGTGCGCAGACGCGCTACGAGCAGGTCATCACCGCGGACCCGCAATCGACGGCCGCGATGATCGCCTCCGGCGACCTCGCCCAGAAGGACGGCAGCTACGGTCTGGCCAAACAGCGATTCGAGCAAGCCCTGAAGCTGATGCCGAACGACGTAAGCCTTGAGCTCAAATTGCTCACGGTCCTTCTTGCTCTCGGAGACACGGCGGGGGCCGACGCGATGACGGCGACGATCCGCAAGGCCGATCCGCAGAACGCACGCCTGGGGGTTGCTGAGGGCGATGTGGCAAAGGCAAAAATCGAGACGGCCGCTGCGGCCCGCGACGCGCTCAAGGCCAAGGCTAATCGCACGGCGGCGGATGAGGCGCAGTTGACGGCGCTCACTCAGCAGATCGACGCGCAGTACCAGATTGCCGTAGCGCGCTATCAAGCCGCCATCAAGGCCTCTGCGACGATCGACCTCAATGTGAAGCTCGCCGAGACCTACCTCCTGGCCGGGAAGCTCGACCAGGCAGAAACGGAGCTCAAGGCCGTCCTCGTTCGCTCTCCGTATCGGGCTGACGCGTACGAGGACCTCGCCAAGATCAGCCTCGCGCGAGGCCAAACAGACAAGGTGCTCGAGCAGCTGCGGACGGCGCTGTCGCGGTCGTTCGAGTCGGAGCAGCGCATCCGTCTGGCGGAGCAGATCGTGAAGCTCGACCCGAAAGACACGTCGACCGAACTTCGCCTCGCGAAGCTGTACAGCGACGCCAAGAACTGGAGCGCGTCGATCCGCGAGTATGGCCTGCTCATCACGGCCGACCCGGCGATGGAGGAGGCGTACTCCGGTATCGCCAAGGCGTACGTGGCGCAGACCGACTACAACTCAGCGCTCACCTACCTCAAGCGCGGTGTCGCCGGAGTGACGCAGGATGCGGCGAAGATCCGTCTGTATCAGCAGATCGTCGACACGGACCAGGCGGACGTTGGGACCGGGAAGCCGCTATCGTCTGCAGGCCTCGACGCACTGATCGAGATCGCGCGGCTCGACATCGTCCGCGGCGACAAGACCGATGCCCTGGCGCGGCTTGGCCAGGTGGCGACGGCCGACAAGACGTACCGCGCTTCGGACGTTGCGACCCTGCAGCAACAGGCGGGTTCCGGGTCCACCTCGACGCAGCCGTGATCGGGGACGATCTCGACCGTCTTGTCGCGCTTCTGACCAGACTGCGTGATCCTGTGCGAGGGTGCCCCTGGGACCTCGCGCAGGATCATGCGTCGTTGCGGCCGTACGTCGTCGAAGAGGCCCACGAGGTGGTTGCCGCCATCGATGCGGGCTCGCCGGATGCGCTCGCGTCGGAGTTGGGCGACCTCCTGTTGCAGGTCCTCCTCCACAGCCGAATTGCCGAGGAGGCGGGAGAGTTCACGCTGTCCGACGTCATGTCCAAGCTCGCCGACAAGCTTGTGCGGCGTCACCCGCACGTATTCGCCGACGCCCCGTCGGATCTTGCGTCGATCCACGAGAAGTGGGCCGAGGTGAAGGCCGGCGAGCCGCAACACAAGACGATTCTGCCGACCCTACTCGCGGCGCGGAAGGTCGCCGCGAGCCTGCGAGATCCGTCCGTGCTCGAGAAGCTCGTCGCGTCGGCGGACTCTGATGTTCGCGCCGGAGCGGAGCTGCTCGCGGTGATTCGGCGGTCATGGGACGCGGGATCCGATCCGGAGATCGCGCTCGTGAAGGCCATGGAACGCATCGCGGATGCAGGCATCGCCGATGCAGGCATCGGGGGCGCGGAGGGCAGCCGTGGCGCGTGAAAACGCTCTCGTCTACTGGGTCGGCACATCCGAAGCGGAGATCCACTTCATCGACTCGATCCTCATCGCCTACGACGGCATCGCCTGCGTACGCCGCGAATTCAAGCTGGAAGACGGTGACTCGCTGTACAAGGTGTACGTCACGGCCGGAATGGAGAAGGAATTCCTCGACGTGATGGAACGCCTGCGCCAGCGAGCGGACATTCGGTCGGTGACGAAGGGCGAAGACAATGATGAGACTCCTCCGACTCCTCCGAGCGAATGAAGTCGCTCGCTCGGTGTTCGACATCGACTACGAGCGCCTCTGGAGCAAGGGAGCGCGCGCCCTCCTGTTTGATCTCGACAACACGCTCGGCCGCCGCGGCTCGAAGAGCCTCGGCGACGAGGCGCGCCGCCTGCTCGCCGATCTCGAGCTTCGCGGCTTCCGCATCGGCATCCTGACGAACCGCAAGCGCAGGCGGAGGAATGAACTCGCTCAGCAGCTTGCCAAGGAGTTCACGGTTCTCGACGTGGCTCGCAAGCCGCATCGCGCCGGGTTCGCGAGCGTGCTCGCCCAGCTCGGGCAGCTTCCGGCCGGGGCGGCGATGATCGGTGACCGTCGATTT
>CAIOLV010000038.1 GCA_903859225.1 uncultured bacterium | reverse complement strand
CGACTCTCCTTGAAGCAGCACCACGGCGCGGCCCGTCCGCCCATCGGCGTCGGGTGCCAGCGCGAGGACCGCACCTTCCCGCCCGTCGCTGAGCGGCGTGGTCTCGAGGACGGCGGGCCGCTCGCAGGACGAACACGGGTCGATGATCTCCCATGCCGCCGCCAGCGCGCCTTCCACGGTACTGGCAGGGACGGAAAGCGCCCACGCTTCGACGCCGGCGATCGGCGCCGTGACTTCCGCCGCGCCGTCGATCGCCCGAAGGCTCCACCCAAGGGGAACCGGAACCGAGAAACCATTCTCCTCGTCGATCGTCTCGGTGTCTCCCGCAATCGTCACTTGGGTCGGCCCATCCGCCTGCAGGTAGACGACCGAGTATGCGAAGAGGATGATCCCGATCCAGATTCCCACCAGCAGCGCCGCGTTCTTCATGCCCGCACCTCCGAGGTCGCCCTCACTCCCGCCCCATGCCATTCTAGGGAGCCGCCCCGTTCGGGCCAAGTGCCTCGGCTCGAGGGCAAGTTGTCGGGGCCCAGGCGTCCGCCTACAATTGCCGGTGGGTGAGTGAGATGAAAAGGGTCCCTGATTTCCTGACGTTGTCACGGGGTGTCATCGCCGTGGCCATCTTCTCACTTGGCTTCGTCGGAAAGAGCGCGCTCGAAGCCGTCATCCTCCTCACGATGATCGGGTGGACGACCGACATCTTCGACGGCCGGCTCGCGCGGAAGTACAACAAGCCGCCGACATGGGTGGGCGAGCAGGAGTTCACCTTCGACATGATGATGGTGTTCTCCGCGCTGTGCTACCTGACGATGGCAGACTACGTGAACCTTTGGCTGACGCTGCCCTACGTGATGGTCGCGGCTGCGTGCATCGCCTACTTCCGGTCGAAGTCGGTGACGATGTCGTTCGCCTTCCCCGTCGTCGCGTTGCCGCTCATCGTGGCGACCAGCGCCGCGCCGCGAGCCGCTCTCCTGTACGGCCTCTGGATCATCGCCATGCTCCTGCTCGACTGGCCGCGGTTTCGGGGAGTCGTGCGTGAGTTCATCGCGAACGCTCGCCGGCTCAGACGCCGCACTTAGAGCAAGCGGCCGGGGTGGACCTTCCCGAGATGGGCGTAGGCACGTTCCGTTGCCACGCGACCTTGTGGCGTCCTCTGAAGGAAACCCTCTTGCAGTAGGAACGGCTCGACCACGTCGGTGATGGTGTCCTTCTCTTCGGACAGCGAAGCCGCTAGCGTATCGAGCCCCACGGGCCCCCCGCCGAACTTCTCGACCAGGGACCTGAGGACGAGGCGATCGAGATCGTCAAGTCCAACGTCGTCGATACTCAGCATGTCGAGCGCCCGGCGGGCCGTGTCCACATCGATTCGTCCTTCTCCCTTCACCTCGGCGTAGTCGCGCGTTCGCCGAAGGAGCCGGTTGGCAATCCGCGGCGTGCCTCTTGCCCGCTTCGCCAGCTCGTCGGCGCCCTCGCCCGTGATGGCGATCCCGAGGAGCTTCCCCGAGCGCAGGACGATGTCGGTCAGCTCGTGATGCGTGTAAAACCCCAAGCGAAACGACACCTCGAACCGATCGCGCATCGGCGCGGAGATGAGCCCCGACCGCGTCGTCGCCCCGATGAGCGTGAACGGCGGGAGATCGATGCGCAGCGACTGCGCGTTTGGTCCTTCGCCGAGCACGATGTCGATCTTGCCGTCCTCCATCGCCGGATACAGGATCTCCTCGACGTTCCGACGCAGTCGGTGAATCTCGTCGATGAAGAAGACATCGCGCGGGTGGAGGTTGGTGAGGATCGCCGCGAGGTCGCCCGCCTTCTCGATCGCCGGCCCTGAGCTGACGCGAAAGCCGACGCCCATCTCCGCGGCGATGATCTGCGCGAGCGTCGTCTTGCCGAGGCCGGGAGGCCCCGACAGCAGCACATGGTCAAGACGCTCGTCGCGACGCCGCGCCGCTTCGATGTAGATTCGGAGCTTCTCCTTCACGTCTTCCTGGCCGACGAATTCCTCGAGCGATCGAGGGCGCAACGTGGTGAACGCCGCGTCCTCCTCGAGTCTTGTCCCCGCCAGATGCTCCGTCCTCATCTCGCGCCATTCTACGAGCCGGGAGACCGCCCCTCCAACTTGCCATGCGATCGGAACCCGAACGAGGTACGATCGCGCGGGAGCGTGAGATGCCCATGGGAAGCGACGTGGTCACCATCGGGACGTTCGACGGAGTCCATCGTGGCCACCAGAGCGTGCTTGCTGCGGCTCGCCGGGCGACCGCGCTGCACGGTGGCCGCTGCGTGGCGTACACGTTTGACGTGCCGCCCCGCGCTGTCACCGGTGGAGGCGACGCACAGCTTCTTCTCCTCCCCTCGACAAAGCGCATCCTACTCGGAGCTTGGGTTGACCGGGTGATCGAGGCCCCGTTCCTCGAGGTGCGCGACCGGAGTCCGAGAGCGTTTGCACGCGACGTGTTGCTCGATCAACTCGCGGCGCGAGCCGTCGTCGTCGGCGAGTCCTTTCGCTTCGGGGTCGGACGATCAGGTGACGTCGGACTGCTGGCCTCTCTCGCCGCGGAGATGGGATTTGACCTCGTCGTTGTCCCACCGCTCATCCTCGGGACCGAAGCCGTAAGCAGCACGCGCATCCGCGGCCTCCTCCAAGCCGGCAACGTCGAGGAGGCAACGGCCCTTCTCGGGCGCCCGCCCCTCCTCCGGGGCGACGTCGTGCCCGGAGACGGCATCGGCCGCACCTTGGGGTTTCCCACGGCGAACCTCCGCCTCGACCCCCGCGTCCTCGTGCCGCGGCATGGAGTCTACTTCTCGCGAGCCTATGCTGGTGGGATCCGGTCCCTCGCCCTGACCTATGTCGGCCGTCGGCCGACCTTGGCGGATTCATCGATCCGATGCGAAGTCCACCTGCTGGATGCCCCCAGCCGCGAGCTGCGCGGGGAGACCATCGAAGTCCACCTCTACCAGCTCTTGCGGCCCGACCGAGCCTTCGCGACGCTCGCCGCACTCACGGACCAGATGTGTCTCGATCTCCAGGCGGCGCGCCGCGCCGCGCCGGCCCGACCTGACGCAAGTGACCCCGATCCATTGGGCGGTTGAAACGCCGTCGCGCCTCGCCTACCATACGTCGGCATGCTGGTCCTCGGTCTTGATACGTCGGAGTCTCCCGGCAGTGTCGCTCTTCTTGAAGGGACGAGCCTTGCAGTCGAGCGCGCGTTGCCTGAGCTTTTGCGGCATGCGGAGTGTCTGCTTCCGACGATCGAGGCGCTGCTCGAGAGCAGCGGCCGGACGCGAGAGGAATTGCGAAGGATCTGCGTGAACCTCGGACCCGGATCTTTCACCGGCCTTCGCATCGGCTTGGCGACGGCCAAGGGAATGGGGCAGGCTCGGAGGATCGAGCTTGTCGGCGTCGACGGAACGATCGCGTATCGCGAGCGCGCCGACGCGGGGCGACGAGTCTGCGTTGCGATCGCCAGTCGGCGGGATCTGGTGTACGCCCGCTGGTTCTCCGAGGCGCGACCGAGGACGGAGACGGTCATGCTGCGCGAGGCGGACCTCGTGGAGCGTCTTCGCGCGGAGCAGCGGCCGATGTGCGTGGTCGGCAGCGCGGCACGACGCGTTGTAGAGCAGTTGGGCGAGAGTGCCCATGTGGTCCTCGGGCCGGAGAAGGCCCTCGAACCGTCGGCGCTCGCCGTGGCGAGGATCGGCGCTCTGCTTCGCGAGGCCCGGCTGCAGGAATTGGAGCCGATGTACGTCGAGCCGATCCTGGCGTAGATGTGGAAGACGAGAGGTGAGTTGAGATGTCGAGAGTCTGCAGTGTCTGTGGCAAGCGCCCCCTTGCGGGGAACATGGTGAGCCACTCGTTGAGGCACACCCGTCGCGTGCGCGCTCCAAACCTACAACGAGTCCACGCGATTGTCGACGGACGCCGGTCCTGGATCCGGGCGTGCACTCGCTGCATCAAGTCCGGACGCGTGACCAAGGCCGCCTAGCGCATCGCCAGGCGCCCCGGCGTCGGATTCGGAAGGGGGCCCGTTGAACGACAAGGTTACGTTGTTCGGCGAGGTGGTCGCCGTCGACGGTGAGGATGCTCAGGTTCGTCTTGACTCGGACGAGCTCGCCGTGCTCCACGATGCCGGAGAGCAGACTCTCCAGATCGGCTATCGCGGCGAGTTCGCCGTCGAGGGTCGGTCTCCCGAGGGACGAACCGTGGTCTCCCCTGTACGGCCGTCGGGCGCTGCAGGAGATCCTACGGCGTTCGATCTTGAGTTCGACCGTCTGCACAGCGCGCTGGCCGGACGCCGGGCCGGACCCCGGTCGCGGACACCGAGCCCCGTCTCGCGCTCTATTCAAGAGGAGCAGATCCGAGGTTGGGTCCACCATGTTGACAGCGCGCTCTCCCAACTGAGGAAGCATCGCGCGAAGCGCTTGAGCGAGCAGGTCAACGACGAGTCCTAGAGGAGGTTTCATGCCCCGCGGAGTTGTGGTCGTCGACGGCGAGCGGTGCAAGGGGTGCGGCCTGTGCATCGCCGCCTGCCCGCAGAAGGTTCTCGCCTTCTCCGGCACGCTGAACAAGAGCGGCTACGACGTCATCCACATGCAGAACCCGGACGCCTGCGTCGGGTGCGCATTCTGCGCTCTCACCTGTCCGGACATCGCCCTCTCCGTCTATCGCGAGAAGACGGCACCCTAAGGAGCTGACATGGCAGAGCGCTACCT
>CAIOLV010000037.1 GCA_903859225.1 uncultured bacterium | reverse complement strand
CCGTTGCTGTTGTACGTGACGCCCCGGAACTCGAACGAATGGTTGTCGACGCGCAGCACGTCGCCCGCCGACGCAGCCAGCGAGAAGCCCACGACGACAATCACAAGCGCCAGCCACCCGCTTCCCCACAAGACCCGAGATGGCCGTCTCACGTCCGAACCCCCCTGTCGCCGTCCCTTGCGCGTCATCCCTCGGATCCGGTACGTCAACATGAAACCTCCCTAATCGGTTGGATGTCCAACCGCCAGCCCACCGTCTCGACGGAGGAGGCTCAGAACCTTCGCTCTCGTCGCTTCTCTCTACGCGTGGCAGGCGATCGTTGCCGCCTTGCGTCCATCCACGATTGTGCCTCGACTCGCGTGATACAGACATGAGGCCACGTTGGGGCGAACTCCTCATCTGGCGCCCGCGCCGACCGCGAGACACCTCAGGGCCGACCGCGCCGGCGGGTTGCGAAGAGGAAGACGCCGGCCACCGCCAGGAAATCGGGCTCTGGACTCATTGCGCGGCTCGGTGGTAGAGTGACCGAGATGACCTCAACTCGACGCCGACGTGCTCTGACGCTCCTCGGACTCCTCCTGGTGGCTGGAGGAACCTTCGCTCTCGTCCGCTACGTCGTGTTCCCACCCGATCGAATTCCGCGCGGCGCCATCGTCGTTCCTCGCGATGTCGCCACTCTGGACGAGGCGCTTCGACACGTCGAGCCGGGCGGAACCATCGTTCTCGACACGCACGGCCAAACGGTCGTCGGCCCGTTCGTCGTCGACACTCCGAGCATCACGATCTGCGCGATGGGATCGCCGGCGCGTGTGGCAGCGAAGGGCAGCGCGCCCGCGCTGACCCTCTCCGCCGATGGCATCACGCTCCGCAACCTCGACGTCGCTGCCGAGACCATCGGTATCTCCATCACAGCCTCGCGCTGTCGAGTGGAGGATCTCACCGTCCGCGGTACCTCCGCCGCCGTGCGCCTCTCCGGCGCACAGGACTGCACCCTCCATCGCATCGAAGTGCACGGCGGAAACATCGGGCTGGAGATCTCGTCTTCCGGCGGCATCAAGGCTCGTGCGGTGACCGTGCGCGGTGCCGAAGAGGCGGGACTGCGGGTTGTCGGATCATGGGACTGCACTTTGGAGCGAGTCGAGGTCGACCACGCTCGCGTCGGCATCTCTCTCGAGGGCGGCTCGAGGGGGACCCTCCTCACTGATTGCGCGCTGGAGAGCTGCGGCGAGTCCGGCGTCGTTCTCCGCAGTTCGAACGACATCACACTGGCAAGGAGCGTCATACGGGACACGCCCGTCGGAGTCGCCGTCGACCAGGCGACCGACTGCGAGATCCGTGACTGCATGATCGAGCGCCCCGCGGTTGCCGGCGTTGTGCTTGAACGATCGCTGCAGAACCGCTTGCAGGGAACTACGATCCGTGCTCCCGGGGAGTTCGGCGTTCGATTGTCCGAGAGTTCCGAGAACGCGCTCGTCGACAATGACATCCGCGGCGGCTCCGCGGTGGCGATCAGCCTGACGGCAAGCGACAGCAACCTCGTCATGCGAAACGAGATCGTCGACACGACCGACGGGATTCGAGTCGACAACGCGAGGTCTTGCCGGATCCTCCGAAACACCATTGCGAGCCGTCACGTGGGCATCGTGTTGCGAGGCGGAGAGGGTGCACGCATCTTCGACAACCGGGTGACGGGCGGGATCTTCGGCATCGCGATCACTTCCTCATCGGGGAACGCGGCACTCCGAAACCGCGTCGAGGGCCAGACGGAGAGCGCATTCGCGCTCGTGGGCGGTTCGGCAGACAACACCCTCGCGGACAACCGTGCGGCGCAAAGCGGTGTTGGAATCTTCGTTGCCGCGTCATCGGCCGGCAGCCTGCTCGACAACGCGATCACCGGGAACGGCGTCGGCGTTCTCCTCTTCCATCTTGGTTCTGGTCTGCGAGTCGAGGGAAACCGAATCGAGCGGAACCTCGTCGGCCTGCGCCAAGTCGGCTCATCCGGCGATCTGCCGAGCCAACTCGATCTCCTCGATGCGAACCTCCCGACGAGCGTCGGCGAGGCCACCCCACCGATTCTCGCAAACAACGTCTTCTCGGGGAACCGAACCTTGGACGTCGACAACAGCGCGCCATCGCCCCTGTACGGAGCGGGCAATGCGTGGGGTTCCGGATCGAACCGAGGCGCCGCGGCAGCCCTGGTTTCCCCGGGCGTCAGTCTGCAGGAATCGGCGTGGAAGGGGACCATCGTGATCGGAACGGAGACGGGCGACGTGCAGGAGATCCTCGGTCACCTCGTCCGCATCCTCCTCGCTCGCGCGGGCTACCACGTGGTCCATCTCATCGGCATGGGAACCGCCCCGCGGGTCAAGGACGCCATTCAAGCCGGTGACATCGACCTCGGCGCGCTCGAGCCCAAGGACGTCGAGCCGTCGGCCGCCGGGTTGACGACCTTGGTGCTTCCCGCACGGGTGGGTTGGGTTGCGGTCGTTTCGCAGGCCGTCGCGGACCGGCTACCCGAGCGGAGCCTGTCCGCCCTTTCCGCGATGCTTCGTGATGCCGGCCAGAGCGTCCTCTGGGCCATCCCTCAAGCGTTCGACGAGCACGCCGTCACGGCCCTTCGCGACGCCTACGAGCTGGCCGGCCAGGTTCGCGCGGTCGTCTGGGCAAAGACGCTCGACGAGGCTGAGTCCATCCTCACATTCGGCGCCGCGGAGTTCGCGCTTCTCGAGGACCTCGAGGAGAACGTGACGTTGTCCGGCTTCGTCAGCCTCGAGGACAACCTCCATATTCTGCCCTCCGAAACCCTGGCTGTTCTCGTGCGCACCGAGTTCCTCGCGAGGAACTCCGATGTTGGGGACGCGTTGTCTCGGCTGGCTCCGAGACTCACGACATCCGCCCTGCGAGACCTGTTGAGCCGCGTCCGTCTCTCGAACCAGAGCCCGGAAGACGCGGCCATGGAATTCCTGACGCACGAGGGATTGCTTGCTGACTAAGGAAGAAGGAGATCCAATGGACGAGAGGAAGACGGCCGATCCGCGACCCAGCTGGCCGATCCGGCTTCGATCTTGGGTTCGGTACGGAACGGGACTTCAGATGAAGCTCATCGTCCTGGTCCTGCTGATCGCTTCCCTGGTTGTCGGCGCGCTGTACTGGTTCTCCTACACCTCGACGCGCACGTTGATTGCATCGATTTACGAGCAGAGAGCGCGAAGCGTTGCCGAGATCATCTCCAAGTCCATCCAGGACAAGGACTACATCCTGTACTACTCAGCTGAGCTCAATGCCGACATCGATCGTCTCCTTGAGCGATACGAATCCGTCGTCGGGATCACGGTCATCGGCGTGACCGCGCGCGGCTTCCTGTCCATCGCCAGCACGGACCCCAGCCTCGTTGGATCCTTGGCCACCGCGGAGGAGAGCGATCGGCTCAATGCGTTGCGCGAGGTCGAGGTCGCGCCTGTCAGCCTACGCGGCATCTCCTACCTGCGGGCGAATCATCCGATCTTCTCCGGGCCCGACCTCATCGGGGTCGTCGTCGTCGACATGTCGCTTGACGAACAGGCGCAAGCCATCTCTCACCTCTCGTGGCAGTTCGGAGGAGCGTCCGTCCTCGGCTGCCTGCTGTTGGGAGTCCTTCTGTATTTCGCGATGCGGCGCATCGTCACGAAGCCTGTCGGTCAGCTGGCAGAATCCATGGCCGCCGTCGCGCGGCGGAAGTACGACGCCGAGGTGAAGCACCCGTTCCGCAGACTCCCCGGGACTCGTCTGAGGGACGAAATCGCACAGCTCATCGACGGCTTCAACCTGATGACGCGCGTGATCCACTCGCATGAGCAGGAACTGATGAAGCTCGTCGTGCTCGACGAGCTGACGGGAGCGTACACGGTGGATCATCTCCGGGCGGAGTTGGAGCGCGAGCTGTGCAAGACGCGCCGCTACAAGCACCCAACGTCGGTGCTTGTCGTCGAGATCCGAGGAGTCGAGGGGAGAACGGCCGAGGACCAGGACAGCGTCATGATCTCGACCGCAGGGTTCCTCGTGGCCAATCTTCGGAACGTCGACGTGCTCTTCCGTGTTGGCCCGTTCCGGTTCGCTTCACTCCTGCCCGAGACACCGCCCGCTGGAGCCGCGGTAGCGGCGGGGCGGCTGCGAAGCCAGAGCCCGGACATCGCAGCAAGGTACGCGTTCCCCTTGGAACTTGATATCCAGGCCATGGGATGGGGAGAGGACGGCGCTCCGGCGATCGACGATGTTCTAGCCGACATTGTCGGCTAGATCACGGAGCGCCGCGACGGGTCTTCATGTGGCATCGTGGAGCGCCCGCTGGCCATGCGTCTGGAGGCAGAAGGCCAGGCCGGAGTCGCTATGTCTACGCGCTCAACTCTTGGTGGAAGTCAAGCACGGCTTGACTCATCTCGCGCGGGACGAACATCCAGCCGATGGGGTGGACGGCTCCCGGTACCTGAACGATGTCGCAGTGCTCGACGAGTCGGCTGAACCCAACGATGGCGTCGGAGACGAGGACGTCGTCCGCTTCCTCCCGGCCGGGGAGGATCAGCACGGGGCACTCCAACGCCTCGTAGTACGCCTCAAACCGATACGCGTAGTAGTGGCCCATGTACTCGTCGCACGCCCATTTGCGCCACGCGTTGACCACTTGGCCGTCAGGCAGCTGGCGAGTTCCGTACGCCGCCACCGCCGCCATGTGCTCGTTCCAGCCGCCGCCCTCTTCCCACCCTTGCCGTTTCTTCGCGATGAATGCCTCGGCGGATGGGTACGTTGCCTCGGGCTGCGCGAGGAGTTTCCCTAGCTGGGCCAAGGCCTCAGGGTCCGACGACAGGTCCACGGCCTCGTGGACGCCGTAGGGTCCGTACTCGCTCGAGAACGCGCCATCGCAGACGAGGGACTGGACCCGGTCTGGATAGATGGCGCTGAGCGCAAGGCCGACCTCCGCTCCGAGCGAGCTCCCGACAACGTGAACCGCGTCGATCTTGAGTGCATCGAGGACGCCGAGGACGTCCAGCGCCATGTCCTCCAGACGGTAGCCGCTCGGAGGAGCGTCCGATCGACCGTGCCCGCGCAGGTCGAGCCGCACGCAGCGGTATGAGGCCTCGAAGAACGGGACGACGGGATCCCACATCACGAGGTTTCCGCCTCCGAAATGCAGGAACACAATCGGTTCTCCGCGGCCACTCTCGCGAACAGCCAACCCAACTCCATTGACGACGATCTTCCGCTCCTCCATGGTGTCCTCGCGCCACGGCACGTTCGCCCGCGGTCTTTCGCCATCATGTCACACGCTCCGTCTCGTGTCCGTCCCCGCCGCGGCATTGAGGTTCGACTCCCCGTGGCAGACCATCATGGCGACGCATCCGGAGAGCGAGAAGGTGATCGCACGTGTCCGACGGTCGGTGGATGGAGGTCGCGGCCTACGTTGAAGAGCAGTACCGTCGGTCGAAGGCCGAGCAAACCTGGGATCCTGTGTTCACGGCGGACTACCGCTGGGAGCACACCCTCCGCGTAGCGCACTACGGTCGCCTCATCGCGGAGGCCGAAGGCGTCGACTCCGAGGTCGCGCTCGCCGCGTGTCTGTTGCATGACATCGCCTACTTCTCCAGCGCGGACCAAGAGAGCTGGGATGACCACGGCCGGGCAGGCGCAACGATCAGCCGGGCCCCGCTCGAGGCTGCGGGATACAGCGAGGTGGAGGTCGCCACGATCGCCCACGCCATCGCGGTCCACGTCGACGGCGTGTCGGGTGACGACCTGCCGCACACGCTGCTGGACGACGTGGTGAGCGATGCGGACAACGTCGACCGCTTCAGCGCGGTTCGCGTCGTTGCCTGGTGCATGACCGAGCGCGACGATCTCCTGCGGCTGTCCGAGATGCTGGGCGAACGTCTTGCGCGGCTGCGCGTCTACCAGGGGAAGAACCCGCTCGAGACGCGAATAGGACGCGATCTCTTCGCCAAGCAGGTGCAGCTTCAGATTGCCTTCTTCGAGTCCCTCGTGCAGGATGCCGAAATCACGCGCCTTCCCCAGCAGTAGCTTGAGGCAAGCCCCGCCCGCCCCGAGACGTAGAATGGTCATGCGCGTGGCATCGAAGAGGAGAGGGAGGTAGCCGTTGACGGATCTGAAGCGCGTCGCGTACTGCGGGCTGTACTGCGGCCTGTGCCTCAACGGGTGTCGCATTCCTCGCCGCGCCGCGGAGCTCCGCACGCTTCTCCAACGGGTGTCCGTCGCGGAATGGGGCCCGGACGTGCCAGGCTACGAAGGATTCGTGCAATTCCTCGACCGCCTTGCCGACTTCGAACCTCATGCAAGCTGTCGCGACAAGACCTGCGGGCCGGACGCGTGTGCCATCCGGGACTGCGCGTCAGCCAGAGGCCTTGTCGCGTGCCCGTTCTGCCGCGACTACCCGTGCGATCGCATTCGCACTCTCGCCAAGCGCTACGTGACGCTGATCGGCGACGGAGAACGCATGCGGGAAGTGGGAGTCGAGCGGTGGATTCAGGAGCAGGCGGGTCGGCAAGAGCGCGGCTTCGCCTACTCCGACCTGCGCTCTTGGCCGGACTAGCTTCGGGCCGCGGCGTCGCATCGGCTTGGTCGAACGGTGGCCTGAAGGCGCCGTCCCGTCTCCT
>CAIOLV010000036.1 GCA_903859225.1 uncultured bacterium | reverse complement strand
ATTCCTGACGGGTATCAAGCGGAGTGGCTCGTAGCGCCGCGGCGCACGGCGCGCGGCAACACGGTCATCTCTACGGGCGACGTCGCAGGCTTCTGGGCTCCGCCCCTGTGAGCGGGCGCGCCGTCACGAAAAACGAGATCCCACGTCTCTAGGCGAGACACCTGTCCACGGCGCGGCAGACAAAGCGGAGAAGCTGCGGCCACGGCGGTCCTCTTGACAGGCACGCGTTCGCGCTACGCTCGGGCGGCATCTTCAGACGCACCAAGGAGGAAGACGATGAAGAGAGCGCTTTCTGTCGCGATGGTGACCGCCCTGACGCTCCTCACTTTCCTGTTCGTGGCACACGCGCAGGAAGTAGGCGCCTCGTCGATCCCACAGAAACTCGAGCAGGAACTCACGGCCATGGAGACTGCATTTGGAAGTGTGCAGGACTTCATGGGTGAGTTGATCACGGAAGTCAAGACGAACATGTCGGACATCGAGGCGTTCAACGCCAAGGTCAAGGACCTGCTGGACGTCGTCTCCGCGGTCTCCGTTGAGATCAAGCAGGCCGAGGGGAAGATCATTGGACTTCGGACCGACGTTGACGCGCTCGGTGCGGGTCACGAGCAGCTCAAGGCGCGCGTTGACGCGCTCGAAGGCGGGCTGACGGAGCTTGCGTCGTTCTGCGACCTCCTGAAGTCGCGTCTCGACGTCCAGGAGTCGGACCTTGGGGCGTTGCGGGGAGAGTTCGACGCGTTGGTGGAATCCTTCGGGGCCCACATGGCGGACTACACGGCGTTCAAGGACCAGCTGACGACCGAGCTCACCACGATGAACACCGGGTTCGCGGCATCTCTGGACGGGCTCAAGACGGAGCTCTACGCGGGCATGGACGCGCTCCAGAGCGGTCTGTACGGGGAGCTCGATGCCATCCGGACGAAGCTCTCCGACAACATCACGACCATGGAGTCGACGTTCACCGCCGACTACACGCTGATGGAATCGCGGTACGGAGAGCTGGCGGGTCGTATCCAGACGCTTGAGGACGAGGACGTCGGCACGTTCAAGAAGAAGGTCCTGGAATTGGAGCGCTCGATGGCCGCGTTGGCGATCAAGGTCGACAACAACCGGGCGAAGCTTGAGGGGTTCGACCAGGCCATCGCGTCCCTGTCTGCGGACATGGCGACGACCAAGGAAGGCATCCTTCAGGCGAATAAGGAACTGCTTGGGCAGTACGACATTCGGCTGCAGGCCGTTGAGGACAACGCCACGTTCCTGAAGACGCAGATCGATACCCTGTACTTCATCTCGATCGTCGGTCTCCTGGCCGGCGTCGGCGCATTGATCTGGGGATTCCTTGGAACAAGCAAGTAGTATCACAAGGTGAGGGGCGGACTTCGGGAGGGGCCGGATGCCCCTCCCGTCTCTTTTGCGTCAGGGTGTAACAGAAGTAATATTGGTAAACCGGCTTGAGGGGGTCTCGGGCGTGGAGGAACTCGGGCAGCAATTGCGGAGCTTTCGTCTCGAGAACGGGTGGAGCAAGCGGGCGACTGCCGAGCGGCTCGGCGTGTCGATTCCTTCCATCATGCGATGGGAGACCGGCGTCGCCGTTCCCAACGACTACAACCGCTACAAGATCGATCGGCTTCTCGAATCGAGCCTGCCGCGCACAGCGCGCGCCGGGCGGCGGATCGTCCAACTGAGCTTGTTCCCGGAAAGGATTCCCAGCGCGATCGGCAGAACCTGACATGACGAAGATCAATCGCGTCGAACTCAACGGCTTCAAGTCGTTCCGCAAGAAGACGGTGCTTCCGTTCCTCGCGGGAATGACGGCCGTCGTGGGAGAGAACGGGTCGGGCAAATCCAACTTGTTCGATGCGATCAGCTTCGTCATGGGACGGCGATCGTCCCAATTGCGCGCCGAGCGACTCGAGCACCTCATATTCAACGGCGGGGAGCGGTACGAACCGGCCGAGTCGGCCGAAGTGACTCTCTTCCTCGACAACCAGGACGGTGTGTTCGACCGCTTCGTCGAAGAGGGGTCAAAGTCTCCGGAAGTCAGTCTCGGCCGGCGCATCACGCGGAAGTCGTCGACCTACACGTTCATGGGGCGCAGCTGCCCGCGCACGACGATCGACGAGGTTCTTGAGGCGGCGCGGATCGACCCCGATGGGCAGCAACTCATCGCTCAAGGGCGGATCACCGAGATCGTGCGTCGAACACCGCTGCGGCGCCGTGAGATCCTCGACGAGGTGAGCGGCATCGCTGCCTACGACGAGAAGCGAAACCAGGCGATCCTCGAGCTCAAAGAGGTCAAGTCGAAACTGAACACGCACCGAATGCTTCTCGCCGAGCGCCACCGCCGCCTGCTCGGCTTGCAGAAGGAGCGGGACGCCGCGCTCGCGTACCAGGCGCTGACGCAGGAGCAGGAGCGGCTACGCCGGTCGATTGCCCATCAGCGGAGACAGCGCATCGTCGAGAAGCTGCGCCAGGCGCAGACCGAGCGCCAGGGAATGGACGAGCGCATCGGCGCGCTCGAGAAAGAGGTGGCCGAACTCGATCGCGAGATCGAGAACAAGGAGTGGGAACTCGAGGGCATGCAAGAAGACCTCGGTGGGGGCTCCCAGATCGCGCTCGTCAAGGACGTCGAGCGGCTGCGCTCGGAGACGCTGCACAAGCAGGCCGACATCGAGTTCAAACGGCAGCAGATGGCGAACATTCAAGAGATGATCGACGAGATCTCGCGAATGCGCGCTGCTGCGGCACCCGTCGCGAGTTCCGGCGGCGCATCGCGCGAGAACCCGGCGGTGCAGGCCCTCATCGAGCGGAAGCGCGGTGGGGTCTATGGCACGGTCGCGTCATTGTCGACGCCGAAGGCGGGGTACGAGGTTGCGTTCGAGGTCGCCGCGGGCGGAAGCCTCTCCGATCTCGTGGTTGACTCTCGCGAGACGGCGATCGAGTGCATCAACTACCTGAAGGAGAAGCATCTCGGGCGGGCGCGCATCCTGCCTCTCCGCCGCCTCGTGACGATGCGCAAGAGCCTGGCGTCGGCGGAGGCCGTCAAGCTGAAGGGCGTCGTCGACTACGCGATCAACCTGGTCGAGTTCGACGAGAAGTACCGGCGCGCGCTCGAATACGTCCTCACGGACACCCTCGTGGCGGAGAGCCTCGAGGCAGTGAAGGACATCGATGGCGTCCGCGTCGTGACGCTTGACGGCGATATGCAGAGCAAGGGCGGCGCGATGAGCGGCGGCTGGCGGCCACCCTCCGGCGCCAGCGCGAAGAAGCAAGAGCCCGCGAAGCAGAAGGACACGTCGTTCGATGTGGCCCAGCGCCGCGAGCACATCGTCAAGCTGCGCAAGGACGTGGAGCGCCTGGAAGAGGAACTGAGCGAGCTCGCGACGCGGCTGGAGAGCGCCGAGAAGGACTTTGCCGCGGTGCAGGAGACGTCGTCCCGTGCCAAGGGTGAGGCGTCGGTCCGCAGCGACAGACTGCATCAACTGCGCGAGAAGAGGCGGGAGAGCTACCAAGGGCTCGAGAATCTGCGCCGCTCCCTGACCAAGTACGAGCGGCAGGAGGCCGAAGCGCAGGCGGAGCTCGAGTCGATCGGCGATGTCGGCGAAGTGGCTCCAGCGGACCTCGTCGACGAGCCGCTGCGCGAACTCGAGCGGCGGCTCGAACAGGTGGGGCGCGATCTCAAGCGCCTGGAGCCCGTGAATATGAGGGCGATCGACGACTACGCGACGTACGAGGCGGACTACAACCTGTTCCGCGAGCGGGTCGACGCGCTGGAGAGCGAGAAGCGCGAGATCGAACGCCTGATCGGCGAGATCGAGGAGAAGAAGCGTGAGCGCTTCTTGGAGACCCTGGTGTCCGTGGGCAAGCAATTTGACGAGATCTTCCGCAGGCTGTTCGAGGGTGGCAGCGCGTCGCTCGATCTCGAGATCCCCGGGGATATCTCCTCCGGCCTACTCATTCGCGCGAACCCGCCGGACAAGGAGCCGCACGTCATCGACTCGCTCTCGGGCGGCGAACAGACACTCGTGGCGACGGCGTTCATCTGCGCGCTGCAGGAGAACCAGCAGGCGCCCTTCTTCATCCTGGATGAGATCGACGCGGCGCTCGACCTGATGAACGCGACTCGACTGGCGCGGATGATGCGGGACTACGCCCAGCGCATGCAGGTGATCGTTGTCTCACATAACGAGGAAACAGTTCGCCACGCGGACCGGGCCTACGGCGTGACAATCAAGAACGGTGTGTCCGAGGTATTGGCCCTCAATCTGAGCTAGAGGAGATCGACAGCGTGCAGACGATGCTGATTGCGGCGGTGCCGATCGAGGAACTTGTCAGCGAGAGCTGGGAGGGAGTCCTCCATCGGCTCACGGCCGACATGGATCCGTGGGACATCGACATCGCCGAGCTGGCGAGGCGGTACCGCGCCTACCTGCAGGCCCTGCGTGAGCTGGAGTTCGTCGTGCCGGGCCGCATGGTGCTCACGTGCTCGATCCTCTTGCGCATGAAGTCCGATGTCCTTCTCGCCGCCCACCAATCGACGCCGCGCGACGAATTGGTCGCCGAGCTTGAAGACGCCGTTGATGGTGCGATCGAAGTCGAAATGCCAGTCGATCCCGGCGCGTTCGCTTTGCCCGTCGTGCGGAAGCCCGCGCGGCAGGTGACGTTGCGCGATCTCGAGACGGCCCTGGCGAGCGCCATGAAGGTGAGCCGACGCCGCGCCGGCCGGTTGATCGACCACGCCTCCCCCGACGATGAGCACGACCCGTTCGAAGGGTTCGAAATCGGCGGAGAGGACTTCACCGACCGATTGCGCGGCGTGCTCGCCCGGATCAAGAAGCTCCTCTCCGGGCGTCGCGTCTTGAGCTTCTTCCGCCTGCTCGACCAGGGCGACAAGGACGAACGCGTGAGCCGATTCTTCGAGGTCCTGCACCTTGCGGCCGACGGCCAGATCTCTTGTTCGCAAAAGGAGTTCCTCGGCGACATTCTCATCCGGTTGGAGTCGGAGACATGATCCCGACGCCTGTCCCGTCCTGGTCCCGATGACGCACGGAGAAGAAGCCTCCCGCGGAAACGACCTTGCGTTGGTGGAGGCGGCCCTGTTCCTGGCCTCTCGTCCCCTGACGCGCCGAGCGCTGGCGAAGATCCTCGATGACGTGCCGCTCAGCTACGTCGACCAACTGTTGGCTGATCTTCAGGGAGCGTACGCGGATGGAGCGACGGGAATCGAGCTCGTGCTGGAGGAAGGTCGGGCGCTGTTGCGCGTGAAGGCGGCCTATGTCGATCGAGTGGCCCACCTCGCGCCGCAGCAGGACATTCCGCAACCTGTGTTGCGCACGCTGGCGGTGATCGCCTACAACCACCCCGCGACGCAGGCCGACGTGGTGCGCACGCGCGGCAACAAGGCCTACGAGCACATCCAGGATCTCATGGAGCGTGGGTTGATTCGGGGCGAGGACCACGGGCGAACGGTCCTGCTTCATGTGACCGACGAGTTCCTTCGCCATTTCGGTCTGAGTACAATCGACGAGTTCCGATTCCACGTTGCGGTGCCGGTCGACGGGGCGCCTGAGCCTGCGCTGGAAGCGCGGCCCGCATCGGAGACGCAGGAGGTAAGCGATGGATAAGTGGGAGTGCACAGTGTGCGGCTACATCTACGATCCGGAGGTCGGCGATCCGACGACGGGCGTTCCCGCCGGGACGGCGTTTGAGGATCTCCCCGACGGCTGGACCTGCCCAGATTGCGGCGCGGCCGCCGAGTTGTTCGAGAAGATCTAGATTCCCTGGACCGCCGCCCCGGGGGCGGCGGTTTCCTTCTTGTATAAGTCGGACTCTGGTGGTAGGATTTCCGCGGTGATCCCGAATGCCTGACCGAGTCTATCTAGACAACAGCGCGACGACGCAGGTGGCTCGGGCAGTCGTCGATGCGATGGCGCCGTACTTCGATGTCCGCTATGGCAATGCATCCAGCCTCCATAGCTTCGGCCAGGAGGCGCGCCACGCCGTCGAAGAGAGCCGGGAGTCGATGGCCGACTCGCTCGGCGTCCGCGCGGACGAGATCGTGTTTACCTCCGGCGCAACCGAGGCGGACAACCTTGCCATCGTCGGGGCTGCCCTCGCCCGTTCCGGGGGCGGCGGGCACGTGATCGCGTCCAAAGTGGAACACGATGCGGTCTTGCGTGCGGTGGAGTGGCTGCAGCCGATGGGATTCGCCGTCACGCTTGCTGATGTGGACGGAACAGGGCGAGTCGATCCTGAAACGGTGCGCGCCGCCCTCCGTAAGGACACGTTCCTCGTCTCGATCATGGCGGGGAACAACGAGATCGGCACGCTCGAACCGATCGCGGAGATCGGCCGGATCTGTCGGGAGCGCGGCGTTCTCTTCCACACGGACGCCGTCCAGGCGCTGGGCAAGGTGGACCTTCCCATGGACAGCGTCGATCTGCTCGCGGCGTCGGCGCACAAGCTGCACGGTCCGAAGGGAGTGGGCTTCCTCTATGCTCGGCGAGGGACGAGGCTTGTCCCCCTGACCCACGGCGGCGGGCACGAGCGCGGCCTCCGCAGTGGGACCGAGAATGTCCCTGCCATCGTCGGCTTTGCCGCCGCGTTGCGACTTGCACTTGCCGAGCGGGACGAGGTCACGGCCAGAATGTGGCGCCTCCGGCGACGGATCATCGATCGCGTGCTTCGGATGCCCGGCACTCGTCTGAACGGTCATCCGGAGGACAGCCTGCCGCACATCACGAACTTCAGTTTCGCCGGGATCGAAGGCGAGAGTCTGGTGATGAAGCTCGACGAGGCCGGAATCGCGGCTTCAACGGGATCAGCCTGCTCTTCCCCAAATCTGGAGCCGAGTCACGTGCTCGTGGCGATCGGCGTTCCCTTGTCGATGGCACATGGCAGCCTGCGCATCAGCACCGGTCGGGACACGACGGACGCTGACGTCGAGCGCCTGCTTGATGTGCTTCCGCGCGTGGTCGGCGAACTCCGCGCGATGTCCCCGTTCAAGGTGGGTGAGTGATGTACACAGAGAAAGTCATCGAGCACTTCCGTCATCCCCACAACATGGGCAAGATGAAGGAGTACTCAGCGGTGGGTCGAGTGGGCAACATCCTGTGCGGAGACGTGATGTGGCTCTACATCCGCGTCGAGCGCGACGCCACGGGGCGCGAGGTCATCGCCGACGTCTCGTGGGAGACGTTCGGGTGCACGGCGGCGATCGCAACGTCATCGATGGTGTCCGACTTGGCGAAAGGACGCACGCTCGAGGAAGCCATTGCCATCTCGAATCGCGACGTGGCAAACCAGCTCGGCGGGCTCCCTCCGATCAAGATGCACTGCTCGGGACTGGCCGCGGATGCGCTCAGTGAAGCCATCTACGAGTACCTGACGAAGGAGGGGCGCGACATTCCGGCCGCGCTCCAAGCTCGGCACGAGCACATCCAGAAGGACATGGCCACCTTGGAGGAGCGGTACAAGGTGTTCCTCGACCGCGACCCGTCGAAAGGGAAGACCGACGAGGCGCCATCGTGCAGTTGACGAAGAAGGCCAGCTACGGCCTGATTGCCGCCGTCGAACTCGCCCGGGCGCCCGAAGACACTCCGCGCTCGGCGGTCTGGATTGCTGAGCAGTACGGTCTTCCGGTTGCATTCATCGAGAAGATTCTTCACCAGTTGCGGCAGGCGGGTCTCGTCACGTCCCGCCAAGGGCGCGGCGGCGGGTACATCCTGAAGCTGCCGGCCGAGAAGGTGTCCGTGCGGCGCGTTCTCGAGTCGCTCGACGAGTGCCTCGATCTCGTGGATTGCCTGGACGGCGGCACGTCGTGTCGGCTGACCGGCGTCTGTCCGACGAAGGGTGCCTGGCGGACGATCAACGATCGTTTCCGCGACCTGCTGGACAAAACCTCGCTGGATGACCTTCGGGGCGGCATGGCGGGCTAGGTTGTGGCCAGCTCTCCATCCATCTCCATCAGCGTTTTGGTGGCGCGAATCGCTTAGTAATGCACATTACGGACGCTGGGAAGCCTTTATGCTATAGTCGCGTCACGAAGAAGAACCCCCTCATCTTTTTCACCACCCGGAGAGGGCGGCCTGGCATCCGCTGGGCCGCCCTTCACTTTGGCGTGGCTTGATGGGCACGGTGGTTTGTGCTGTCCGCGGCTACAGGAAGTGAAGGATGTAGTGGTAGTAGAAGTAGAAAACGGGCAGAGCGAACAGGAGTCCATCGATGCGATCGAGTGCCCCGCCATGCCCGGGGAGAAAGACGCCCGAATCCTTCACGCCCGCGGCGCGCTTCAGCTTTGACGCGAACACGTCGCCAAGCTGGACGGCCCACCCGACGCAGACGGACGAAACGATGACGTGCGGGAACCCTTTCCAGTAGACGAAATCCCGCCACAGCGGATCGAGGAGGGCCCCGACCATTACGGCGAGGACCGTGAAGACGAACCCGCCGGCGACTCCTTCCCAGGTCTTGCTTGGACTGACGTTGGGGAATGCCTTGTGGCGCCCGATCGCCGAGCCCACGAAGAAGGCGCCGCTGTCGTAGCCGAAAACCATGAGCAGAACGATGATGCCGTTTGCAGCGCCGAACATGCGTGACTGAAGGGCGGTCATGCCGTTCGCGGCGCCCATCACGGCGGACTGGCCTGGCGCTCCCAAGTAGATCAGGTAGAAATAGTGCAGCAGCCACGGGATGTAGAGAAGTCCGAAGACCCCGGCCACCGCTTGGAGAAACCCCGTGCGGTGCGGTGTGACGGCGAGGTATCGGAGAACCTGATAGGAAATCGCGAAAAGGAGCATGACGTCGGCGTAGCGGCCGTCGAGCACGAGGTAGCTCAGGACGAGAAGGGGGATCCAGATGAGAAACTCGGGCGCGGCGAGCGGGATGTCGAGCTTCTTCATCAGGTGGAGATACTCGAGCGCAGTCAGGTACGCAACGCCGAGAATGAGGGCTCCGGCGATCCAGCGCACGTCGAATCGAGCGCCGACATAGACGACGCCGAGGACGACGATGCTGCCGATGACGCCGCTCACGATTCTCTTCACCAGGTTCATGTCTCCATCCCCTCCACGAGGCCGAAGCGACGCCGCCGACGCTGATACGCTGCCAGGCAGCGCAAGAACTCGGCGGGCACGAAATCGGGCCACAGGACGTCGGTGAAGCAGAGCTCGGCGTAGGCCGACTGCCACAGGAGGAAGTTGGAGAGCCTTTCCTCGCCGCTCGTGCGGATGACGAGATCCGGATCAGGCATTCCCGCTGTCTCGAGTCGATCCGCCACGGCGGTCTCGTCCACGTCGCCGGGGCGGATCTTCCCCGCGACGACATCGGAGGCGATCCTGCGGGCGGCGGCCGCGAGTTCCTGCCGTCCTCCGTAGCTCAGGGCGATCGTTAGGTGAAGACGCTCGCCGTCCGCGGTGGCGGCGATTCCGTCTGCAACCTGGTCCCGCAGGGCGGACGGGATCCGCTCCCGATCGCCGATGACGCGCAACTGCACGCCCGCGTCGACCAGCTCGGCGAGCCGCGTTCGGATGAAGTCCGTGAGGAGGTCCATCAGGAAGGCGACCTCAGATTGCGGGCGCGCCCAATTCTCCGAGGAAAACGCGAACAGCGTGAGGTAGGGAAGCTCCAACTTCGACCCGACGAACCGAATCAGTCGTTCGGCCGCGAGGGCGCCGGCTTGATGCCCGGACGTGCGCGACAGGCCATGGGCCTTCGCCCAACGCCCGTTGCCGTCCATGATGACGGCAACGTGTCGCGGGAGCCCGCCCTCCTTCACCCGTTCGAGCAGCGTCCTCATCCGCCTCCCAGCGCCCTGCGCGCCTCCGCAACCACGGTGAGGGATCCGGTTACGAGGATCGTGTCCCGTGGATCCGCGCGGCGCAACAGATCGCGCACCCCCTCCTCTACGGAATCATAGCGGATGCAACACTCAGCGTGTTGGTTGACGTGTCCTGCGAGCTCGTCCACTCCAAGGGCGCGTGGACTGGCCGACGCGGCGATTCCGATCGTCGCGAAGAGCGGCGCGAGAACGCGGACGACGCCGGCAACATCCTTGTCCTTCAAGATCCCGAGAAGGAGAGTCCGTCGTTCCCGGCGAGGTTCCCAATCCACGATGGCCTGAGCCGCCACGGTCGCCGCAGCGACGTTGTGGGCGCCGTCGAGGATCACGGTCGGCGTCTCTCGGACGACCTCCCACCGTCCGGGCCACGCCACGGAGGAGAGTCCCTCGCGGACCGCGCCCTCCGGGATGCGCCATCCCTGTTCGCGGAGGAGGAGGACGCCGGCGAGTGCGAGTCGCAGGTTCTCGACCTGGTAGATTCCAAGAAGCGGAAGCTCGACGCGGCGTGGCAAATCCACGCCCTCGACGTCGTAGACGGCGACCCGTTCGGCGCGGCCGAGACTCCGCACGGCGACGTCAGCGGCGCGAAGCGGCGCGCCAACCGCCGTGCACTCGCGGCGGACGACGGCCTCGACGTCGAGGGTGAGGCAGCCGACGAGCATCGGCGCACCGGGCTTGGCGATCCCCGCCTTCTCCCACGCAATCTCCGCTGCCGTGCTCCCGAGAAGTGCCGTGTGATCGAGTGCCACGTTCGTCAAGATGGTGAGGACCGGCGTGATCACGTTGGTTGCGTCGTAGCGGCCGCCGAGGCCGACCTCGACCACGGCGATGTCGACAGCGCCCGTGCGGTAGTGCTCGAGCCCGACCGCCGTCAGGGCTTCGAACTGGCTCGGCCGGTCGGTCTCGGCGAGGAGTTCCGGAGCCATCCGCTCGACGATGCTCGAGAACGCGTCCTCCGAGATCCACTGCCCGTCGATGCAGATCCGGTCGAGGAAGCCGACCAGGTCGGGCGACGTGTACCGGCCCACGCGGTAGCCGGCGCACTGGAGGACGCTCGACAACATGGCGACAACCGATCCCTTGCCGTTCGTCCCGGTGACGTGGACGGCTGGGAAGCTACGCTCGGGATGCCCAAGACGCTCGAGGAGGCGGTTGATCCGCGCGAGCCCGGGCTTCACCTCGAAGCGAGGCAGTCGATCGAGGAGGGTGCGCGACTCCGCGTACTCCATCTAGGCTCCGAGCGATGCGAGGCTCGACTCTAGCCGGTCGCGCTTCTGCCGGAACTCATCTTCCTTGCCGCGCTCTTTGGCCACGACGTCCTCTGGAGCGCGTGCGAGGAACTGCTCGTTCACGAGCTTTGCCTCGACCTTGGCCAGTTCGCGGATGGCCTCTTCCAGTTCCTCTCGGAGCCGTGCCTTTTCTGCCTCGACGTCGATGTGCTCGGCCAAAGGGACGATATCCTCGCCACCGACGAAGATGAATCGACCCGCGCCTTCCGGAATGTCGATCGTCACGGGACTCTGGATGAACTGCCAGGTCTCCGAACCCGTCGACCCACAGAGGAAGTCACGATTCTGCTCAAGAACGGGCAGGTAGGACGGGTCATCCAGGCGCGTGATGGGATGGGTCTTGGCGTTTGCCGGCACGTTGTGCTCGGCGCGTAGCGAGCGGACGCCGAGCACGACGTTCCGCACGAGGGCCATCTGCGCTTCCGCCTCGTCGTCGCGCCACTCGGAGCGCGGTGTCGGGAACGTGGCAATCGAGATAGATGGAGGATCGCCGCCGAGCACCTGCCAGATCTCTTCCGTGACAAACGGGATGAACGGGTGCAGGAGCTTGACCGTCTCCCGCAGCACGTGGCACAAGACGCCGCGGGCCTCCGCATCGCCCGAGGCGAGACGTGGCTTCACCATCTCGACGTACCAGTCGCACACGTCGTGCCAGGTGAAATCGTAGAGCGCCTCGGCCGCGAGGTGGAAGTTGTACTCCTCGAGATGCTTGGTCACGGTCTCGATCGTCCCCGACAGCCGGGACAGGATGTAGCGATCCTCCAGCGTGGCGATCCTCCGGGGGAGGGTCGGGCGCTCGTCGCCGAGGTTCATCAGTACGAAGCGCGACATGTTCCACAGCTTGTTGAGGAAGTTGCGGCCCTCGGCGAGGTCCGACCACGGCATGCGCACCGTGCGTCCCTTGCCCGTCGTGTGTGCCAT